>JAITCJ010000205.1 GCA_031283145.1 Holophagales bacterium
CAGCACAGGCCCCAGGGGGAGCAGTTCCATAGGTTTTTCAATGTGGTCGGTCGTCGTGCCAGCCTGCTCGCTCACTATTGAAACCTGCTGGCGCGTTATAGCGTTGAGCAGGGACGACTTGCCGACATTTCGGCGGCCAAAGAGGCCGATCTGAAGACGAAGCGATTTAGGCACGGATTGCATACTAATAATTTAAATCAAAATTGATGATACCAATGTTGCTTTTTCTTGTATTGACACTTGGGCGATTTTCCCGTAATCCTAGAGCAATTCAACTTTAGAAATAGGTTGAATTGGCACAGAGTACTCAGTCTGCGATGAGATTAAAGTAAGCCCGCGTCGGCAGGTGAACGTAACGCAAGCGCAGACGTCACTTTAATGTTGCGTGTTGTTTATCAAAGTTATTGCTTAATACGCCGAGCTTTCTCGCACGCCCAATGTTTTCAATGTTTTCACTTCTTCTCACTCTTGCTGTCGCATTCGGGTCGGCTGGGGAAAATGTCGCGTTTTTTTGCGATTGTGGTTGCGAAGGGGCTGAGGAAGTTTGTCCCTGCGGACACACCGGCAGTAATACCGAGATGCCCTCTGACGCGTCTGTTCCCAACTGTGCCACTCATACAAACAGAAGTTCACATACAGCGGTTTATTCAGCGGTAATACAAACAGGCAAAAAAGCAAATACAGCGTCTGATACCGGCAAATTATTTGTATCCGCGCGCGATTTTCCGGAGTATTCAGCATTTCAGTTTCCAATTACTCCCCATCCTGATCTTATGCGCGGCCCCCCTAAGTTGAATGGCTTCGAGAAAACCAACACGCGTTTAGCGGCTCTTTCGACTCTCAGGATTTAAACCCAAATCAGACAGACCACCTGTGTATGACATAGGCGTTAGTTTTTTTGGGTTTTATCCAGAGGTGCTTTAATGTACAGACCTTTAATTTTAGTTGTGTCGGGCTTATTGCAAGCCGCTTTATTTGCCCAAGCGCCAAATTCCGGAATCAGGACGCCTATCGCGGCAATTCCGGCCGTTCAAACATTGATAGCTCTTGCCAAAGAAAACAATCCGGAACTCGCGGTGGCTCAATCTCGCTCTCACGCGGAACACGCCCGTGTTGGACCAAGCGGCGCGCTGCCCGACCCCGAAATTTCATTCGCCGTCCAGAAAGGCCCACAAAGGGACGCAATAATTACAGGCGCTAATGGGGTTGACGCATCCAACTTGTTTGGCGTACTGCCAGGAATGACCGAGTACTCGATGTCGTTGGGGCAGGGTATTCCTTGGCCCGGAAAGCTGGCAGCCAGGGAAAGCGTAGCCCATCAGAGTGTTAAACGCAGTGAGCTTGGGATATATGAGACGACCCTGGCGTTGGAAGCCGATGTGCTGACTTCGTGCCTTGAACTGTTGGTAACACTGGCACGCAGAGAGCTGTTTGCATCGCAGTTGAGCTATTGGAGCGCGACTGAGGAAATTGCGAAAGCCGGTCTGGATCAGGGAGAGAGCAGCGCATCGGATGTTATCCAGGCCATGCGAGAGCAGTCTCGGCTCAAACTTAGACTGTTGGAGATTGATAACCAGATACAAGATCAGAAAGATATTTTAAATCAGTTGGCGGTGCGGGATCAGGATTCTCCAATAGAACTGGGTGCAAGCATATTGGAACTGGAACTGCCAAAACCGCCGGAAGAAAATGAGTTGCTGGAAGACCTGAAGACGCGCAATTCGGAATGGCTTGGTTCCATAGTTGATATTAAGAGCGCGGATGCCTCTGTGCGTTTCGCGAAAATGGACCGTTTCCCTGATTTTCGCGTAGGCGCTGGTGTGGCCAAGGCCGGATCAATGCCTGTGGCTTGGAGAACTGAAGTAGGAGTCACTCTGCCGATATGGAGCGAACGCAAGCAAAACAAGATGGTTGCAAGAGCGCAGGCTGAACGCCACAGCGCTGAATCCGCGCAAAACAGTCTGGCGCTTGTTCTTGCCACTAAATCCAGGGAGCGGGCCAGAGCGTGGAAACTGTCCGACGTCACAGTTAAATTGTATGAAAACGAACTGATTCCGCAAGGCGAAGCGACTTTAGCAATATTAAAAGCCAGATTTCAAAATGGCGGCGCCTCCTTTGCTTCAATAGTGGAAGCGTTGAACGCGCTGCTGCGAGATCAGGAAAAACGGCTTGACGCCATTGCGCAGATTCACAATTACGCAATTCTTCAACATCGCGCATCTCTGGACGCTGTTTCAGCTTCGAGCCGGAAAACTAACAAATCCGGTTCACCCGGGATGGATAATGACGCTAATTTTTGAGGGTATAAATGTTTGAATTATCACGCTCTAAACAAAACAATCGCCGACGCGGCATTATTACCTGGATAGCGCTTGGGGCAGTTATCGGGGTCGGCGCGAGCTGGCTCATGACGCCGAAGCGAACGATAATGGCAACCGCAGAGGGCGAAACAAAAAAAATGTATCAATGCCCTATGCACCCACAGATTATTCAGGATTATTTTGGCACATGTCCAATTTGCGGGATGGATCTTGTGGTGTTGGAAGGAAACCAGTCCTTAATGAGTCCCGGTCCCGATGGGTTGGTTACTGTACAGATTGACACACAACGCCAACAACTAATTGGCTTGAGAACCGCAGCGGCGGAAGAAATGGTCTTGGGCGGTGAAATTCGCGCGCCGGCGCGAGTGGTCACGGCTGAACCCAGGCAGTATCAGGTGACTGTTAAAACATCAGGCTATGTGGAAAAACTCTACGCGGATTTTGTCGGTAAACCGATTGAGAGTGGCGAACTGTTATTTGAGTTGTACAGCCCTGAGTTTATTACGGCCCAGCGCGAATACTCCGTTGCCGTAAATACTCAAAAAACCGCCCCAGACCCCTCCCGCTGGAGCGACTTGATAAACGCGGCAAAACGAAGACTGGAATATTTGGACGCGCCGCCTTCTTTGATCCAAGCGCTTGAAAATGGCGCGGAACCAGCACGATGTCTGCAAATCTTTGCTCCGTCCAGCGGATTAATAACAACTCGTAATATTGTTAAAGGCAGTTACATAGGTACAACGGACATTGTTTTGGAAATTGCCGATCTCAGCCGGGTGTGGGTATTGGCTGATCTTTACGAGCAGGATGTTGCGCAGGTAAAAGTTGGCAGCGCCGCTGTTTTAGAATTGCCGGCATTGAGCGACGGCAGCGCCGGAAAAAAACTTCAGGGTCATGTTGTATTTATTGACCCAATTGTTGATTCCAAAACACGCACGCTTAAAGCGAGGCTGGAATTTGCGAATCCGTCCGGGTTGTTGCGGCCTGAGATGTTAGGCGCAGTTGTTTTCGCGATAAAGGAACGTCCTGTTTTGAGTATTCCGCTGGACGCCGTTCTTGATTCCGGCAACAGAAAGATTGTCTTTGTTGACGTCACGAAAGGACACTTTGAACCACGCGAAATCGAAGTGGGGCGCAGTGGGGGCGGCAGGATTGAAGTCCTTGACGGTTTAGAGAAAGGCGAGGCGGTTGTTACAAGAGCCGCTTTCCTGGTGGATTCAGAATCCCGCTTGCAGGCGGCGTTGGCTGAACTGAGCCGAAAAATCGCTGAAAGGCAAGAAGATCAACACAGCCATAAGCACTGAATCAGGAGAGATTGATGCACGGTCCATCCAACCCAGACAGTTTCCTGACTCGAATCATCCGTTTCAGCGCGGGGAACAGGTTTCTTGTTGCTGCGGCGACCATCCTTTTGCTGGCGATCAGTTTTTGGTGTATGAAAAACATACCGTTGGACGCTCTGCCGGATCTTTCTGACACACAAGTGATTGTTTATACAAAATGGGATAGAAGCCCCGATATTGTTGAAGATCAAGTTACATACCCAATCGTCACCAGTCTGCTCGGCGCGCCGAAAGTCAAGGCCGTCAGGGGGCTTACTGATTTTGGATTCAGCTACGTTTATGTGATCTTTGAAGATAATACAGACCTGTACTGGGCAAGAAGCCGAGTTCTGGAATATCTCAGCAAAATTACGTCAAATCTTCCTGATGACGCGAAAGTTGAATTAGGCCCTGACGCTACGAGCGTAGGCTGGATTTATCAATATGCCCTCGTGGATAAAAGCGGGAAGCATAGTTTGGATGAACTCAGGTCGCTTCAAGATTGGTTTTTGAAATACGCCGTTCAGAGTGTGCCGGGCGTTGCTGAAGTAGCCAGCGTAGGCGGACAGGTGAGGCAATTTCAAATCAATATTTATCCTGATAAAATGGTGAATTACGGAACCAATATTGATGAGATTGTAGCGGCGGTAAAGGCGGCCAATAGCGAAGTCGGCGGACGCCTTGTCGAGTACGCCGGCCGAGAGTACATGGTGCGGGGAAGAGGTTACGCAAAAACGCCGGAGGACTTTGCGGCTGCTGTATTAAAGACAGAAAATGGAACCCCAATTCGCATTGGCGATGTCGCGTCAGTAAATCTCGGCCCTGAGTTGAGGCGCGGACTGACAGACCTTGACGGTATCGGAGACACAGTTTCCGGCATCGTGGTTATGCGCCAGCGCGAGAACGCTCTCAATGTGATTTCCGCCGTAAAAGCGCGGTTGGAGGAATTAAAGAAGAGCCTTCCCGAAGGCGTGGAAATTGTTCCGGTTTATGACAGGAGCGAGCTGATCAAGTCTGCCGTAAGTACTGTCACATATAAGCTCATAGAGGAAATGATTATTGTTTCCCTGGTCATTTTGATTTTTCTGTGGCATATTCCAAGCGCGATAATCCCAATAATTACGATCCCTGTTTCTGTGGCGCTGGCTTTTATTCCAATGCTGTTGATCGGTCAAAACGCCAACTTAATGAGTCTGGCGGGCATTGCTATTTCAATTGGCGTTCTCGTTGATGGAGCGATTGTTGAAGTAGAAAACGCTTACAAGAAAATTGAAATATGGGATTCATCTGGAAGACCGGGTACATTTCATGAAACGCGTTTGAACGCGTTGCTGGAAGTCGGCCCAAGCGTATTTTTCAGCCTCTTGGTTGTGGCCGTCAGCTTTATTCCGGTTTTCACCCTGATTGACCAGGAGGGCCGGCTCTTTAAGCCCCTGGCTTATTCAAAGACCCTGGCAATGGGAATCGCCGCGATTCTGGCCGTTACGCTTGATCCGGCCATGAGAATGATGTTTGCCAGAATTGACCCTTTTAATTTTCGTCCAAGATGGTTGTCTAAGACAGTATCAAACATCACTGTCGGCAAGTACTACCCTGAAGAGAAACATCCGGTCAGCCGCTTGATGCACAAACTTTATGAAAGACCATGCAGGCTCGTGCTGCGCCACGCGAAGTCATCAATAGCAATTTCCTTTATATTAGTAGTAATCACAGTGCCAATCTATTTTAAGCTGGGCAGCGAGTTTATGCCTCCTTTAAACGAAGGCGCAATTTTATATATGCCAAGCACATTGCCTGGGTTGAGTCAAACGGAGGCGATGCGGATATTACAAGTCCAGGACCGCCTGATCGGTCAAGTGCCTGAAGTCAAGCTCGTGTTTGGAAAGGCGGGACGCGCCGAAACAGCCACTGATCCGGCTCCGTTCTCCATGATGGAGACTGTCATTGAGCTTAAGCCTGAGTCAGAATGGCGTGAACACCGCCGTTGGTACTCTTCCTGGGCGCCGGAATGGTTAAAGTCTGTATTTCGTCCAATATGGCGGGATCGTATTACATACGATGACATTATCCGTGAGCTGGACAGCACAGTCCGTCTGCCGGCCATTCCAAACGCTTGGACCATGCCCATTAAAGCCCGCATTGACATGTTGAGTACTGGAATACGCACGCCGGTCGGCTTGAAAATCAATGGCCCGAACTTGACCGTTATTAATGAGATTGCCATTGACGCGGAGAGCATTCTTTCTAAAGTACCAGGTACCAGAAGCGTTTTTGCGGAACGGACGGCGTTGGGTTACTTTTTGGACTTTGAGCTTAAACGAGACAGGTTAGCCCGCTACGGATTGAGCGTTGAAGAAGCCAACATGCTGATTATGAACGCCATAGGCGGCGACAATCAGACAGTGGTTTTTGACGGACGCGCTCGCTATCCGGTCAATGTGCGCTACGCGAGGGATTTCCGCGAATCCCCGGACGCTCTTGCCCGCCTGAACGTCTCCCTGCCCGCAGGCGGGCGCATAGCTATCAGCGATATAGCTGACATCAAGATGCGCGAAGGCCCGGCTATGATCCGCAATGAAAATGGGATGTTAAACGGCTATGTCCTTCTGGATTTTGATACATCCAAAGTTGATGTCGGAACCTATGTAAAAAACGCAAAGGCGCTCACCGACGCGGAGCTGAAACTGCCCGTCGGTTACAGCCTCACCTGGTCAGGTCAGTTTGAAAACATGATCCGCGTTAAGGACAGGTTAAAAATCATCCTGCCCATCACGCTGATTCTTATTTTTGGCCTCATATACGCTAATACCAAGAGCGCGGCCAAAACCTGGATCGTTATGCTGGCCGTGCCTTTCAGCGCGATAGGAGCATTCTGGCTGTTGTGGGCGCTCGGATACAACATAAGCATAGCTGTGTGGGTCGGCCTCATAGCTTTAATGGGGCTTGACGCGGAAACGGGCGTATTTATGCTGTTGTTCCTGGATATGAGCTATGGTGAGGCTAAGGCAAAAAACCAAGTGAACGATAAAAAAGACTTAATAGAGGCTATTGTCCACGGCGCTGTCAAGCGTGTACGTCCCAAAGCGATGACAGTTCTGTCCGGCCTGGTTGGTCTGTTGCCGATTCTGTGGAGTCTTGGCAGCGGCGCTGATCTCATGAAACGGGTGGCGGCCCCTATGGTCGGTGGTTTGACATCCAGTTTTATACTTGAACTGCTCATCTATCCGGCTATATACTACCTTTGGAAAGGCAGGTATTTGCCAAAGGATAAACTTTTGGTGTATTGAGCCTGTCTAATGTCATAACGCCGCGTCCGCGACCTTTCAAGGAGACCAAAATGATCCTGCCTATTTGCTTAGCTTTGTTTACGACCTTTGCTCAAGAACAAGAACATTCTGTGCCGGTCGGAAATACGATTTGTCCTGTTTTAGGCATGAAAGTCAATGAAAAAAGCCCAGTCGCGGTTGTAAAAGGCCGCGCTTACCGCACCTGTTGCCCTCCATGCGTCCCTAAACTTGAAAAGAATCCAGATAAATACTTGAATCCGGATGGCACGCTAAAATCTGTTCAAGAACCCAAAGATCAAGAACATCCCACAAATGTTGAAAACACAATTTGCCCTGTTCTAGGCCAAAAAGTCAACGAAAAAAGCCCGACCGTGGTTGTAAAAGGCCGTATTTACCGCATTTGCTGTCCCCCATGCGCCCCAAAACTTGAAAAGGATCCCGGTAAATACCTGAATCCGGATGGTACGCTTAAGAAAAAGAAATGAGAGTTGCGTTCAATGCCTCATACCGAGTTGCAATCGTTTGATTGCAACTCAATAAATAAGGCTCTTTGCGGCTGCGGCTACTATTTTCTCACGTTCGGACGGCGTGAATGTGAACATATCGAAAGTCAGCTTGTTTTGGTATAGCATGGCCGTCAGTTGGCCGACGGCGAACACAAGGCTTTCTCTCTCTTTCTCCCCTTGGCCGTATTTAGCGCGGGAGTCGCGCGCCAGTGTGAGGTGGCTTGTCCCCAGCGTTTTCATCAGGTCAATTATGGCGGCGTAGTCTTCAAGATTGTCGTTGATGCCGGGAAGGACGATGTATTTCAGCGTTATCTGGCCTGAGCGTGAGCTGCTGTTATAATATTTCGCCAAGTTTTCAATTATTTTCCCAAAGTTGTCGGTACCCTTGATCTTGCGCCAAGTCTCCCTGGTGCCCGAATCAATGGAGAGATTGATACATGAGGCAGGGTTCGCCGCCAGGTTTGCGGCTATCCGGCAGTCAAAACTGAAGCAATTCGTATAAAACATCGCCGTACGGTGCTGCACAAGGTCAAAAATCCTCTCTCTATAGGGGTGAATCGCTATTTCGCCGCTTGATACCTGCCAGCAGGCTTTGGGGGCTATCAGGCCGATTTCAAGCGCGTATTTCAACGCATCGAACATTTTTTCATAGCCCTCCGCCACACCCGCAGCATTGACGGAATCGAAGCAGTCTTTAGAGACATCGCAGTAAGAACACTTGCACTGGCAAGGCGCGGGATACATAGACAGGTTGACATAGCCTATCATGCAACCGTTCTTCCAATCGCCCGAATGGTAGTTGGCGCATTTCACGCACGCGCTTGTAAATGTCCGCTCTTCGCTGGGGGACACGCTTTCCAGTATGACTCTGTCCCGCATTCGCCGAAAGCGTCTATCGTCTCTTTGCCCGTCCCGCCGAGCGCGACGGCTGGTATGTCAGGCAGACCCTCACAGCAGAGCGTAACGC
>JAITCJ010000018.1 GCA_031283145.1 Holophagales bacterium
GCAAAAGAAGCTGAAAATAATCCTGAATCCATGCGCCAGTCCCCCGTCAAAGCCCCCATTGGCCGCTTGGACGAAACCACAGCCGCGAGAAAACCTGTTTTGAAATGGACCAGCTAAAGACGCGGATATACCAGTATGCGCAAAATAGCTTTAAGCTACTAATTTAGTGGCTTATGACCTGTAATACCGTTTGATTGTAACTCGACATAGCAGTTCAACTACGAAAAGTTGAACTGCTATAGCCAATCAACTTTTAAACTACCCTGTTAATTCAAGTGGGAGGCACTTCGTTTCAAGGCTGCGCCTTCGTTACGTGAGCCGCCGACAGGCGGTGAGCGGAACGGTAGCGCAGACGAAAACCACAGAGCAACGTACCGTTTTAAAGTTGTTTCACTGTATATATGCGTAGTGTCTGTGAAGGCAGGGTATTTGAACACAAGTTAAAAAAAATTAATTAGGCGGCCTTAGTTGTTTTTCTTAGCAAAGCCGCGCTAAATCTGGATTTGAGCGACTTTATACATGCGGAAAACAAAGTTATTGAAAAATACAAAAACCTTGAAACCCAGATAAAATAAATCTCCTTGGCATGGGCGATCGTCAAGATCAAAAACAAAATAATTGATTTGTGCAGTTGCCCTTAAGCCCGCAAACTTGATACTGTTTCTGACGCCGATGAATTCAGAGCGTCAGCCGCGCATGGCGCGGCGGACGACAGCGCCGACTCAGAAGCCAAAAATTTTGCTGCCGCCGCAAGACTGACGGCTGTAACCCAAATTACGGCAAAAAACGGCGAGCCGACAACGCTGGCGTCCATAGCGCGATTGCGTTGCTATAAGTCTCAAGTGTCTTACAAAATTGAACAACACCCTGAACAGTGCTTGAAAACAGGTGATTTTATGACAAAAACAATTACACTCCCGCCGCTCCCGCCTGTGCCAGTCGCGCCAATGGATGAGAACGCGAAGTGGGAAATAGTGAGCCTATTGAAGTCTTTAGACAAAAATGAGCTGTGGCGCCTGGAATTACAGGACTTTGTAAAACAGTGCTACGCGCGCGTATGGATTGGCATCTGCCTGGATCACAGCGTTCAGCCCCCACACGCCGCTTCGCGTACCACCATTCTGTATAAAGAGATGCTTCCCCTGCTGGCAAGCGCCGCCGTATCGGTAGGATTGCACAACAAATACGACATCAAAAATTGGCACGGCCCCCAGGCGGCGCTTTTGGCCTGCCAGCTATGGAGAAACGCGATGGCGGATCAAGAGCGGAACCAGCAACGATCAGCGCCGCACGGAATAGTCGAATCAGAGGCATATAGCCAGTCAACTTTAAAATCATCCTGTTTATCCAAGTGGGAGGCACGGAGTGCCAAGGCTGCGCTGTAGTGAAGTGAGCCGCCGACAGGCGGTGAGCGGAACGGCAACGCAGACAAAAGGCACAGGGCAACGTACCGTTTTAAAGTTGTTTCACTATAGTAGCTTTTGACAAGTCGTTTTGAACGGAGTCAAATATGAATAAAGTAATCCTTTCACCTCAAAAAAAACGTCCCAACCCCTGGCATAAAATTGCTGTGGTCGCAGTCATAATGTCGCTTGTGACGTTTGTCCTTTTGGCTGCCCATGTATGGCTACTGCTTTGGCACGTTGGCCAGCACAAGTACCTGGAGCAACTGATATTGGACAGAACCGGCATGAGCGTGGTCTGTGGATGGCCAATCCTGTGATTAATATAGTCCCTATTCTTCCACAGCGCTGTCACTTGGTTTTTTTTCAGCTATATTCCCCAAGTACTTAGGCAGCTCAATACCGGCCAGCTCCGCTACTTCATGGAGCGGCGGAAGGCTCTTTATCAAGCCGGACATAAACTGGCTGGTTGACGTGCCTCCATCTTTGCCGCCCGCGTTATCCCAAACAGTGACCTTGTCAATTTTAATATTGCGTATGGCCTCGACTTGCAGGCTGACAATCTGCTCAATCTTTTCTGTCATGAGCAGCGTAGCCGCCGCTTTCGCGTCGCCATTGCAACTGCTCACCAAGCTTCGGTAGCCGGAAGCCTTACTCTCCAAAACCTTTAGCAAGCCTTCGGCTTCAGCCTGGTACTTGAGCAGGACAGCGTCCGCCACACCTTTAGCTTCCCTGCGCGTTTTCTCGGCTTCAGCCTCTGACGCGATTTCTACCTTTCGCTTGTCAATTTCCTGCCGTACGATTTCATGGGCGTTTAAACGCTCCTGCTCCGCCCTGTACTGCGCTTTCTGTATTTCAACCTCGGCCTCGCGGCGGGCTACTTCGCCCCTCTTTAACGCTTCCGCCTGCTGTACAGCCAGTTCGGCATTGGTCTTGGCTATATTCGCCAATGCCTGGTTCTCGCCTGTCACGGCGCTTGCTTCCTGGTGCTTAACATAGACGCGCCTGTCGGCCTCTGCCTTTTTCTGCCCCTTTTCCGACTCGGCGGAGGCTTCCGCCTGCTGTACTGTCAGTCCAGCATTAGTCTTGGCTATATTCGCCAGAGCGTCATTTTCGCCGGCGACAGCGCTTGCTTCCTGATGTTTCACATAGACGCGCCTGTCGGCCTCCGCCTTTTTCTGCCCCTTTTCTGATTCGGCCGTATTTTCAGCAACTCGGATTTCTTTCACCTTTGTCGCCTCAGCCTGGCCAATGGCGCCGAATTTCTCCTGTTCGGCCACGTCAATTTTGGCCTGGTTGATGGCCTCGGCAGCGGCCTTTTTTCCAATGCTGTCTATATAGCCGGATTCATCGGTAATATCTGTGATGTTGACGTTTATAAGGTACAGACCAATCTTTTTAAGTTCAGGCTCTACGTTTTTGCGTATGGAACTAAGGAAGCTCTCGCGATCCTGATTGATCTGCTCAATGGTCAGCGAAGCCACTGTCAAACGAAGCTGGCCAAATATGATTTCTTTAGCCATTTCCTCTATCTGGCCGCCCGACAGATTCAAAAGGCGCTCT
Organism: Holophagales bacterium; assembly: GCA_031283145.1. Lineage (GTDB taxonomy): Bacteria > Acidobacteriota > Holophagae > Holophagales > Holophagaceae > WRHW01. Next base: position 2,967 of record JAITCJ010000018.1, read on the forward strand.
GCTGCCGACGTCATAATTTCCTGCTCCGTGCTGATACCAACAGTGAATGTTGACGGCACGTTTATGCGTATATTCTGCATAGAAAGGGCTTTTTGCAGGGGAATGCTGATGGTCATCGGGCGGAGGCTCATGTAGGAGTAATCCTGTATCAAAGGCCAGACGAAAACGCCGCCGCCATGGATGCACTTTGCCGACTGCCCTGCGCCCACTTTGCCGAAAACCACAAGTATCCTGTCAGAAGGACACCGCTTATAGCGCGACGCCAGGAACATCATTGTTGTGAAAATTAAGACTACCAGGCCAATGATTGATAAGGCCCAAGCGTTGAGTGTGTACATAACGCCTCCTGATTTCAATTCTATAGCCAATCAGCTTGAGAAACCAATGCGAGCGGCAAGTATGGCGGTTCCATGTCAAAATTTGCGTTCCGCAGTATTGATATGTAAGTTTTATATAATAAAAAAACAGCTATTTGACAATAAACCCAACGTATCTTTATCCGTAATATTAAGATGTAGGTGTGTGTAGCCTACCCACATTAAACTGCGCAGCTAACTTTAGGAGGAAACATGCGGCAGCGAACGCTCTTATCCATTCTCACACCTGCACTTCTGGTGTTTTCAACCGGCTGTATTTTTATAGCGTCGGACTCTAAAAAAACTAATTCTGTTGCACCTGCTATTTCGCTCAACGCAAATGGGAGTACTAATGTCACGCCGAGTTTGCTTGTCATTTGGAGCAGCGCCGATCGTGAAGTAGCCATGCAGACTTGCCTTACATACGTTGAGAACGCCGTTAAGAATAAATGGTTTAATGGCACTACTCTTATCGTATGGGGGCCGTCCGTAAAATTGCTGGCAAATGATAGAGAATTACAGGCAAAAATTGAGCTGATCATTGACAGGGGCGCAAAAGTTCAGGCATGCGCTGAAACCGCTTCTTCTTACGGCGTTGCCGACAAATTGAAAGAATTAGGGATAGACGTAAAGCCGATAGATATGCCGTTGACGGGCATACTAAAAACGGCCAACACAAGAGTAATAACTTTTTGATTTGCCATGGATCTGCGGCGAGAATTGCAAAACAAAGAACTTCAAGTGTACACGGCCGCCTGGTGTCCCGATTGCCGTATTCTGGACAGATGGTGGGCCGCTAATGATATTCAGCATTCAAAAGTTGATATTGAAACAGCGGAAGGCGCTGCGGAAAAACTGGAACAAGAGACAGGCAAGCGAGCTATACCTTTCATACTTGTAAATGGCAAACGCTGGGTGCGTGGATACCATAGAGAACTGCCATCAAGGTTTGACGCGGATATTTTGATTAAAGAGTTGCTGGAAGATGGAGATTAGAGTCTGTTGACGTCAGCGTTGCGCCTGCGGTTATATAGCCAGTCAACTTTAAAATCATCCTGTTTTCCAAGTGGTAGGCACGGAGTGCCAAGGCTGTGCCTTCGTTACGTGAGCCGCCGACAGGAATGGAGGCAAATCGCCGTTGGCACTGGCGTTGCGGGGCAACGACAGTGCCTTACGGCGATTGATACCAAGTCGCGTTCAATTGACATTGAACGCTAAAGCGCCAAAGTTTTTGAAAAACAGGGAAACCCTGATTTTTCAAAAACTTGCGGGCGGGGATTGCTCGCCGCCATACCAACTTGCAATCAAACGTAATGCCGTTTAATTGCAAGTTGGTATGACTCCATTAAAAGCGGAACGGTAGCGCAGACTAAAGCCACAGGGCAACGTATCGTTTTAAAGTTGTTTCACTATAGATGTTCTATATCAAAATCATGGGACGAAATTTTGATATAGAACTACTCTAAAAAGTAAAGAACTGACCGCATTGATGCTGTAAGTTTTTTGTTATATTTATTAGGGAGGCCGCGAATGTCAAATCAGCCCAAACAATCGCTCTATGGTGAATCCGATGCCGGTGGCGATGAACAGGTTAAGTCATTGAGTTTAGCAGATCAGATTTCCGGCGTGTTTTCAGAACCTGTGGAGCTGTTTAAGCGTTTATCCAAAAAGCCTCAATGGGTTGGGGCAATGTTGTTATTGACTGCGCTTGCCTTGGCTTTTACCATCGCCTGGGTCGCTAGAGTTGACACACTTGAGTTTATAACCTTGCAGTTTGAACGTGCCCAGCTTCAACTGTCCGTCGATCAACTTGATCGTGCCATTGAAATGCAAGCCAAACTTATGCCGGCCTTTACTGTGCTTGGAAGCCTGATTGGAACTCCCATCGTTATTTTCTTTAGCGGGCTGATTTACTGGGCTGTTGGTCTGATTTCCAAAGAAGACCTGCAGTGGACACCAACCTATTTTCATGGTCTTGTGGTTGCTTCTATACCCACGCTTGCGACTGTCCCGTACACGCTGTTGGGAACTTTGATGGCGCTTCTGAAACCCGTTGGGACTCTGAGATCCGATCAATTAGTCCCGTCGTCGCTTGGATTCTGGATACAGCCGGATAACCCCAAGTTATCAATTCTCTTTAGCTCGCTGGATTTGTTTTTACTCATTCAATACGTGATGATTTATTTTGCCGCGAAGTACGCTCTGCGCGCTAAAACCTGGGGCGCTGTTCTTTGTGTGATTCTGTCATTGCTGACGCTTTGTATTAGCGTTTTGCTTGCAAAGTGATACCAATCTGCCATCAAGCGTAATCAGGTTTGATGGCAGCTTGATATGGAACCAATATGCTCACCCTTTTGGCGTTTCCCAGGGCAGGCGGACAAAAAATGTTGTCTCTCTACAGGGGATGCTTTCAAAGTTGACTTCGCCGCCCATGATACGGCTCAGGTGCTTGACTATGGCAAGTCCAAGGCCAGTGCCTGGAACCCCGCGAGCGGTCTGGGTTCTATAGAATCTTTCAAAAATGCGATTTGAGTCTTTGGGCGAAATGCCAGGACCGTTATCTCTTACAGAAAAAACTATCCACTGGTTTTCAAGGCGTACTGATAAGAGAACTGTTGACTTTTCGGGGCTGAACTTTATTGCGTTGGAAAGCAGGTTTTCTAGTAGCTGATTGAGTCTGAGCGGATCAGAAACAAAGTTTCTGTCCATCAGGCAAGGTTCTATTTCGAGCGACATCTCGACGTTTTTGTACTTTGCCAATGGGCTGGCGTTATCAATCACGTCTTTCAGAAACGCTTCCAGCGCGATTGAAATAAATTCTAACTTGAGCGCGCCCGTTTCGATGCGGCTCAACTCTGATATGTCATTTAGAAGAAGTGTCATTCGATCTACATTTCTGAGAATTATTTTGATGTTCCCTTCTCCTTCGGGAGGAATCCAGCCGTCGTCCATCAAGTTTTCAGCCGCGACCCTTATGCTTGTTACAGGTGTTTTAAGTTCATGGCTCGCGTTTGAAATAAACTTCTGTCTTGTTTGTTCCAGAGCTTCTTGTTGAGTTATGTCCTGTATAGCCAGCAGAATCCCCAAATCGGCGGCGCTTGCGTCTGTTTTAATACTCAAAGGGACGGCATAGAAAGATAGTATTCGCCCGGCGCGGTCGCGGCTCCACGCGCTTGTGTCTCCATTAAAAGCTTTGTCCATCATGCCCAGGCTTTCAGGGTCGTTTAGCAAGTCAGTTGCGGTGCCTTTAAATAACACACGTGAGCTGCTTCCCAAGAGCCTTTGAGCGGCGGGATTGAATGTAACAATTTGCCTCAGAGAACCCAGTAAAACTATACCTACGTTGAGGTTTGTCAAAATGCTGTGCCGCAGTTGGTCTTCCCGATATGCTTGTTCTTTGAGCGCAATATTTTCTTGCTCCAGACTTGACCATATGCGTGGCAGGTCGTTCCAATCAGCTTCTCCATAGGCTTTTATCGCTTTCAGCGAAGCAAGGGCTGAACGCATACGGCGGTACCACAACCACAGGAAATATAGCCCCAGCGCCAACAGCCCCCATCCAAGCGGCATCCTTGACGCAGTTAAAAAAAGAGCGCCGCACAAGGCAGAGCCAAATGTGGCTATTGGTAACCACAATGTTGGGGGAAAGTCCCTTGCTTGCATAAAAACATTTTGACAACAGCGGCGTACATTATTGTAAAACTTGATGTAAAGAGCTTGTAAATAATTCAATTACAGCAATTCCATATAATTTGAAGTTGCAAAACAGGAGTTTTGCAACTGATTCACTTCGATTAATTTTATCTAAAGTTTCGTTTTTGTTTTGTCTTGCGTGATTTTGATAACTCTATAGACTTTGTATGTGGAGTTTTATGGAAATTAGTGGATTGAAGTGGTATAAATTGGTTCAAATTTTTGACAGGGCTTTCAAATCGCTGTCTTACTGTTTTTTAGAGGTGTTTTGAGTGTTGGGTTTGCGCGGCAACTCACCGGCCACGGTGGATGAGAAAGGACGGATAAAGATTCCTGCCTGCTTTAAATTCGCGCTGGATTCTTTTTCCACCCCCGAGAACAGAGAAGAACAGCGGTTTTACCTGACATCTATAGATGGTCAAAGCGCACGGTTGTATCCATTATCCGTTTGGGAAGCGATTGAAGAAAAGCTGTCCAGACTGCCAAGCACTTTAGAGGCTCGCAAGTTTTTCCTGGAGCGCACATCTTACTATGGTTCAGAAATTGAGCTGGATACACAAGGACGCTTTGTAATACAGCCTATTCTGCGCTCAGGTGCCAATTTGATTGGAGAAGTGGTAATCCTTGGCCAGATGGATCACCTTGTGATTTGGAACAGGACGGCCTTTGAGGGCCGTATCAGCGCGGAGCCGCTCACGACGGCTCACTTGGCTCAGCTCGCGGAATTGGGGATCTGATATGTCAATGTCTGTCCATATTCCTGTGATGCTCCGAGAGGTGGTGGAAAATCTTGCTATACCGAAGGGCGGACGCGCTATTGACTTGACTCTTGGTTTAGGGGGCCATGCGGAGGCGTTGCTTTCAAAAGCGGATGACACTGTTCGCTATTTAGGGATTGACCGTGATTC
>JAITCJ010000087.1 GCA_031283145.1 Holophagales bacterium
CGCTTTTGCGCAACAGCAATGTGGTTTGGTCTCAAACCACAAAGGATCAGAGATGAACTGCTATGCCGTGATTTACTTGTAAATCACGGCTGCTTATTGTGTGTAGGTGGACTTTGCCCACCGTTGCAAGCAATAAAAGCGAAAATTGCTATATTGTAGTCCATAGCCACAATACCTATCCAGCTTTCAATGTCTTTGGCCTTAATCGTATTCAGAGCCTTAGCGATGGATTACAATAACCTGAATTGCTATAAAAACTAAAAATGCTATAAAGTAATTCATCACCATTGCGGTATCATTATTGCAACAGGAGATTTGAATGTTGAACCGATGTCTTGTACTTATCGCGGCGAACGCCTTGAACCTCTTGGCGCAGGAGCCGCCGCGTACGGAAATTGAGCTGTCGGCCACAGCTAGGAAGATTGCCATTGCCGCGCCTCCGGCTCAGGTGGTTGACCTGATCAACGATCAGGTTCAGCGCGAATACGCTGAAACATTACGGCGCGACCTGGAAGGTATTGGAGCCGTTACTGTATTGCGTAACGATCTGCCATCTTCAACAAGCTCGGATTCCTTTTCTCTTTGGCTGGAAGCCGGCTGTGATTGGCTGCTAACCTCTAAAGTTTCTCAGACAAGCAGAGACAGCGTCGCCGTAGAAGCTGTTGTGTACGATGTCAAATCCGGCAAACGCGTTACTTCCATAACCCAAAATGGCAATACTTCAAGTTATCGGCGTCTGGCGCACATGGTCGCCGACGCCTTTGAGGAGTTTCTGACTGGTACTCCCGGCGTGGCAAACAGCCGTATCATTTACTGTAGAGAAGACGCTCCGGGCGTAAAGGAAATTTATCAGGCCGATAAGGATGGAACCAATATTATAAAGCTGACCAATCATAAAACGCTCACCATGTCTCCTACTGTAACAAGAGATGGGCGCTTGGCATATTTAAGCTATCGTCCCATGCCGGCCATCTGGGGGCAAAAGGTTCCTGGCGGACCGCATGTGAGGCTGTACCCATTGAGCGACAATGTTGGATTTAATGTCTATACACCTGTCTGGAGTCCTGATGGCAGCCGTATCGCCTTTGTTCGGACAGATGGCAAAGGCAACGCGGACATAATGCTTCTCGAGGTGGCTACAGACAGGACAAAGCGGCTCACCAGTATGGAAGGGCTAAATTCAGAAATATGCTGGAATCCCGCCGGAAACAGGATAGCTTTTATTTCTGACCGAAGCGGCAGTCCTCAGATTTATTTGATGGATGACGATGGCACTAACGTGCGCAGTTTAAGCATAGGCGGATCGTACAATTCCAGCCCCGCCTGGAGTCCGGACGGAAGCATGATTGCGTTTGTAAGCCGGTTTGAGGATAATTTCGACCTTTTTGTATACAAATTAAGTGATCAGACCCCGTACCAGATAAATACCGGATTTACTAACTCTGAAAGTCCCGCCTGGTCTCCGGATAGCCGACAGATAATATTTTCCAGCACACGCGAAGGCAGGAACCGTCTCTACATCACCGACCTTTCCGGGAACCGCGTTGAGCGCGCTCTGGAGCAAACGGGCTGTCAGCAGCCGGTTTGGGTCAGGTCCCGTTGAGTTTAAAAACATGCTTTTTTTTAACCAATTTTCAGCTATTAAGCTGTTACTATAGACTTTTGGAGGTCTAAAAACCATGTCTAACGTCAAACTCTTGACTACTTTGGCGGTTTTACTATCCCTAGGGATTACTACCGCCTGCAAACCACCACTGCCGCCTGAAGAGCAGCCAGCCGCCGTAGAAGCCAGACAAAAGGCTGAAGAAGACGCCGCCAAAAGGCAAGCTGAAGAAGACGCCAGAAGGCGAGACGAAGAAGAAAGAAGAAGGCGAGCCGAAGAAGAAAGAAGAGAAGCTGCCCGAAGAGCTGAAGAGGAAACGGCTATGCAAAACGCGGCCGCAATCGCGCTGATGGATATCAACTTTGATTACAATAGATCTGATATTCGCAGAACAGACAGGGATAAATTTCAAGCTATCGCTGCTTTCATGAAAGCTTATCCCAAAGCGTTGCTCCGCATCGACGGCCACTGCGATGAACGCGGGACCTCTGAGTACAATATGACGCTGGGTGAAAAAAGAGCTGTCGCCGCCAAGTCTTATTTGGTTGGCCTTGGCGTCAATGAAGATCGTCTTAAACCAATCAGTTTTGGCAAAGAGATTCCGAAATTCACCGGTCATGACGAAAAAAGCTGGCTTTACAATCGTCGCTGTGAATTCAAGTTACAGTGATAGTTTGCCGATGTTTTAATGGAGGGGTTTTATACCCCTCCGTTGAAGTAATTGTAAAATCTCGTTTTCGTTGCGCCCGTAATGATGCCGTCCGCTCCAGTGTCGCGTTCGGTATTATTCAGGCGTAGCCGTTAGTTTCTTTGAAATTGCAAGACTTAAGAGGTAATCGCAAAAAAACGTTTTTGTCTGCGCCCTCTGTTTTGTCGTCCGCTCCAGTGTCGCGTCCGGCATGATTCAGGCGTAGCCTATCAATTCCGTTGAAGTCGCAGAACCTGAGTTTTGCGACCGGTTCCATTGATTTTTGAATTGGGCTTTGGTTCATGCAGAGATGTACGCGAAATAAATTCTTATCTGGTTTTGCCGCAGCAAGCCTCACACTTGTTTTGGGGTGTAATCCGCAGGAACAATTTAAGCGTCCGGAAAATGAGGTCAATGATTTAAAAGTAGAGATTTACCGGCAGCGCCAGGAAATCCAAGACTTGGCAAAAAAATCAGAGGAATACAGAAAAGCTGCGGCTGACGAAAGGACTAAAGAAAATCAATTCCGTGCGGATACGCAGGAGTCGTTGCGTCAAATAAAAGACAGTACGCAGGCAATGAGCAACCGCATAAATTCCGCCGCGACACAGAGGCCAACCACTCCGGCGCGTACGCAGACAAGACCGGATCCCAATTACAGTACGGCTCCGGCAGCGGAATTACAGCCGGACGAACAACTGTTTGCTATGGCTGAAAAGGATTTTAACGCCGGTAATTATTCAAACGCGGTGGACGCCGTTGACAATCTATTAAAATATTTTCCGGACAGCGACAATATTATGGAAGCTCTTTATCTGAAGGGCAGAGCCTTGATGGCGCTAAAGTCGTACGTAAAGGCTCAGGAATCTTTTCAAAAACTCTGCACAAGTTTCCCATCTTCAGACAAATACAGAGCCGCGAAGCTGAATATTGGCAAATGTCAGGAGGCTCAGGGCAACGTGCTTGCCGCTATCAATACTTTTGAGGATATTGTCCGTCTCTACTCGACATCGCCGGAGGGACGGTCGGCTAAAGACATCCTTCAGGATTTGAAAAACAACAGATAAAACCAGCGTCAACTTGTATTTTTGTAATTTGTTTTGGGGGCAGCATGATTTTGAAACGAGTTTTGGGAATAGCCATTTGTCTGACCGGCTCTTTCGCGTTTGCTCAAAACGCTGATGCCGACGCAGATCCGGTACTGAGGGCAAAAGCTCAACGCGCTTTCAACAATAACCAGGACTTGCCGCCTATCCCAAGAGGTTTGACAGAGCCTCCCCCATTGCCCCCGCCGGAGTTGCACACGCACGACATAAAGGCGAAGCGGAGGAGCTATGCCATTGCCAACTCCAAATCCAAAAAAACCGCCTCTGTGAAAAAAAACAACGCCGGAACTACAAAGACCAGCGTCAAGAAAACACCGGCCGCGACTAATAAAGCGGCGGCCAAGCCCTCCGGCGCTCCGGCAGCCGTGAAGAAGGCAAGGAAGTAACTATTGCTTTGACTTTGTCCGACGCAGGAGCTTGGATGGATCGCCCACAGACTTTGCACGTTGAAAAACCATGGGGGTCCTTTGATCAATACGCTTTAAACACGCCCTGCACGGTAAAAATCATCACTTGCGAACCAGGTGAAAGTCTGAGCCTCCAGAAACACGCGCACCGCGACGAGATTTGGGTTGCGCTGGATGACGGCGTTGTCGTTGACCTGGACGATAAAACCATATATCCATTGAAAGGTCAGGAAATATGGCTTCAGCGCGGGAGCGTCCACAGGCTTCGTTGTGAAGTTTCAACCGGTCAGCCAGTTCGCGTTTTAGAGATCAGCCTGGGTGACTTTGACGAAAATGACATTGAGCGCTTAGAGGACAGCTACGGCCGCGTTTAGAGCGATTGCGCCGCGGTCGGATCCAAAGCATAGATTTTTTTTTCTTGAATCATAGCGAATTGATCTTGAAAAAAAGTTAAACTGGTATAGATTTATGTCTGAGGCGTCCGCAAGGACTCCTGCCATTTTGTGTCAAATCACTCGTTACAGCCTTGAAGAAATCAAGGTCCCGCTTTTATTCCCAACCATTTTACCCCGCCAAAATAACCCTCATGAAACGTCCCCGCCTCCGGGGCGTTTCACTGTACGGAAAGTCAATAAGCCTGAAAAACAGGCTGCGCTCTGTTTTTCAGGCTTATTGAGAGCGCTTTCCCAGAAGCTGCTTCACAGGAAACCTTTTGCCTGGTTCGAGTCTCGTTTCTGTTGCACTTCAAGTTGAATGGCTATACCAGTTGTGACAACCCAAACTTGAACTGCTATAGCCAGTCAACTTTAAAATCATCTGTTTATCTAAGTGGGAGGCACTTCGTTTCAAGCCCACGTTTTCGTTACGCGCTCCGCCAACAGGAATGGAGGCAAATCACCATTGACACTGGCGCCGCGAGGTAGCACAGTGGCTTACGGCGATTGACCGCGTTAAAAGCGGAACGACAGCGCAGACGAAAGCCACAGGGCGACGTACCGTTTTCAAGTTGTTTCACTATACAAGGCAGGACTCAAAATGGGCTAACAAGCAGTCAGAAATATTTTTTGTTAGAATTGAATCGGAGCTTTGTAATGGAAGCGCGGCGGAAACTCAGGATTTATTTCGATACCACTATTCCCAATTATCTTTTTCAGAATGATAGACCAGACTGGATGGCCTACACGTGGCAACTTTGGGAAAGGTGCGAGGCTGGCGAATTTGAGATTTTTGTTTCGGATGTTCTTTTTGATGAACTAGCGGAATGCCCCGAACCGAAATTAAGCAAGATGCGTGAGAAAATGGCATCAATACAAATGAAACTTTTGGCGGAATCGGACGGGGTAACAGAATTGGCTTCTGAATACATCAGAAGCGGCGCGCTCACCAGAAATAGCCTCAACGATTGCCTTCACATTGCCTTCACATTGCCTATGCCGTTGTCCATGACTGTGATATTATACTCTCTTGGAACTTTGACCACACACGGGACCGGACAAAAGGAAAGGTTAAGGAAGTAAACGCTATTAGCCGATACAAAGGAATAGCGATTTTATCACCTGAAGAATTTTTGAATGGAGGTTACAAATGACAACCGACAAAACTCTTGCTGAAATCCGCCGAATAAAAGAAAAATGTTCACTTGCCAGGCTCTCTAGGACACCAGAAGAACAAAAGCTGGAAAGTGAAAGACTGAAAGAATGGTTTGAGAACTGGATAGGCAGACCTATTGAAACCGTGGACAACTCCAAGCACAGCAAGGTTATTAAAGAGGAACTGGCTCAGGTCTGAGGGCTTGAGCTGTTTTCTTGAAACTTGTACAAACCTATGTCAATCTATCCATTATGGACATGTTGGTTGGAATCGGCCAAGCCGCAGACGCCCTAGGTATATCGGCGACCATGCTACGAAGATGGGAGGCCGCAGGGCGCATAGGGTCCGTGCGGACCAACGGCGGGCACCGCAGGCACGACCTTGCAGAGATGCGCCCCGATCTGTTCCGCAGGAAACCGCTTGCGATGGTGGACTAATACCAATTT
>JAITCJ010000104.1 GCA_031283145.1 Holophagales bacterium
AAAGGCGGCAACGCAACATGCCGCAAACAGCCGCATTCGCACGACCATTTGTAGCATTAGCAATGGGAACTTGTATTAGATATTAAAATCAGAATTATTCACCGCCACTGTTTAAACGGATTTTTATGCAGATTGAAGTTGAAATATCTTTGATCTGTTGAGACTTCGTCTGTGACAAATTCTGGTAATACTATGTCTTCAATCTCGGACTCCAACTCAATTTCAGCAACAATCAGCCCGTCGCTTTCCGCGTGAAAAACGTCTATTTCCCACAGCTTGCCATTGTGATTTTCTGTATGGCGATGTTTTTCTACAAAGGGTTTTTTACAAAACAACTCCAATAAAAGTTCGGCGTCTTTAACGGGAATTTCGTATTCAAATTCATACCTGGTAAAATTTGCGGCCAAACTTTTTACGCATAAAAAAGCGCTTTGTCCCGCGACGCGTACTCTTACTACGCTTTCAGCGTCCGCGTTTATATAACCTTGCTTGTAATAAGTACCCTCATCCCTTGGCTTCCATAAATCCGCGTTCACAAGAAATTTACGTTCGATTTCCAGATTCATTGATTTCTGCTCCTTTGTGCTTTGAGACTGCGGCCTTAAGGATGGAACAGCCCGTGCCCAGCCTTGAAAGGCGGGGTATCACAGTGGGGCGGATGTTTGGTAGGGGACGCAAACCCCTGCCAAACATTGATAGCGCGTGAGCCTGAATCCACATGCTTCCTTAATTGCCACACCTGTATTTGCTTGTCCTATATCCCATATTGATTCCAGCGGGATTCAATTTTTTCTAATATTTCTTTTGTGAATACTAAATCTTCAGGCCATTCTCTCTTATAGCCGTCAAAGGGTTTGTTTTTGCGCGTGGCGTCTATTCCTATTTTGCTGCCGAAAGAAAACAGGTCGCTGGCGTGATCCAAGGTGTCTAAAGGACCTTCCGTGAACAATATATCGCGTCTTGGATCCACGTTGGATGTAACGCGAAACAGCGCTTCCCGCATGTCGCGCGGGTCAATGTCTTCGTCAACAATGACAATGCACTTTGTAAACATCATTTGCCCCATGCCCCAGATGGAGTGCATAACTTTATTACAGTGACCCGGATACTCTTTTTTCATACTTATGATTGCCAGGTTATGAAACGCCCCCGCCGCCGGCAGGTGCATGTCGCGTATTTCAGGGAGCGTCAGACGCAAAAGCGGAAGAAAGATACGCTCAGTCGCCAATCCGAGGTACGCGTCCTCTTGAGGCGGAGGTCCAACGACTGTCGCCGGATAAACAAAATTCCGGCGATGGGTTATAGCTTCAACGCGCATTACAGGGTAATCATCCGCCAGGCTGTAATAACCGGTATGGTCGCCAAATGGCCCTTCTCGGCGCAATTCAGCGGGGTCAACCCAACCCTCTATCACAAGTTCTGAATCTGCGGGCACTTCTATATCGTTAGTAACGCATTTGACCATTTCAACGCCATTATCGCGCAGGAAGCCTGTAAACATGATTTCTGAGAGGAATGGGGGCAGAGGGGCAGTGGCGGCGTACAACAACGCCGGGTCTCCGCCAAACGCGACGGAAACCGGCATACGCTCTCCTGACGTATATCCGCTTTTCGCTCTTGCGCCGTCATGGTGAAGCTGAACGTGAAAACCCAACGTGGAATCATCATAAACCTGTAAGCGGTAAAGCCCCATGTTGCGCCGTCCATCTTTATATCGAACATGGCTCATGCCCATGGTTATAAAGGGGCCGCCGTCTTTCGGCCAGGTTGTGAGTACCGGTAATTCACTGATCTTAGCGTCGCGTCCTTGCTTTACTACTTCCTGACATATACCACTGCGAACAGTTTTAGGTATCCAGGCGGATATACCGGCTAACATGGGCAGTTTTGTGAGTTTGTCAAGAAATCCGCCGCCGGGTTTAGGAAGAGCTTCGAAGATCAGCTTTTCTATGCGGTCTCCGACATGGTCCAAACCTCGCTCGTTTTTTTCAAGGCCAAGCGCCATTTCCATGCGGAGGCGGCTTCCATAGACATTTATCGCCACCGGTATTTGATTGTTTTTTGGATGTTCAAATAGCAAAGCGCTGCCGCCCGACGGCTGTTTAGCGACTCTATCGGCAATGGCGGCTATTTCCAGGTATGGATCGACTTCTGCGGATACGCGCTTTAATTCGCCAGCCGATTCAAGCTGGTTGAGGAAAGATTGAAAGTCACGAGCCATAAATTTTTAATGGGGCGGCTGAGGGGATTCGAACCCCCGACACCAGGAATCACAATCCTGTGCTCTAACCAGCTGAACTACAGCCGCCATTGAAACTTATAAGCTATCACAAGGTTTGTTTTTTTTCCAGTGGAAACCTTTTGCGATCTTGTATCATTCTGGGGCTGACAGTTGCGTGTAAGAGCGGACTTTACCCGCATTGAACACGGGCTTAATGAAACGAAAGGAGTAACATGAATCGTCAGGCAAAACAGATAATTGGGCTGACAGCTTTCGCGTCCGTCTGTATGGCCATTGGAATGGGTCTTGGGCGGGGCTGGATCGTTATGGCTCAGGCGGATAAGCCCGTCGCCGTAAACGTCAAGTCTCTTGACCACATGCAGCCCATTGTGGAAATAGCCGAGAAACTGAATCCAACGGTTGTATTTGTTGAAAACACCAGCTATGTCAAAACCCCAAGTAATCCTTTTTTTTCTGGACCAGACGGCTTCTTTGACTTTTTCTACGGGCCCAGGCCCAGGCAAATTCCTCGGCAGGACGAGAAAGAAACCCCCCACAGGAATGGCGGGTCCGGCTTTTTTATAAGTCACGATGGCGAGATTCTGACAAACGCTCATGTTGTCGAAGGCATAAACGGCAGCGAGAACCCAAAAATAGTTGTTAAAACAACCGACGGCAGGCGGTATCCAGCCGTTGTCATGGGTAAAGACAAGGCCCTTGACGTGGCCATGATAAAAATTGATATTCAGCACGCTCCTTACGCGAAATTAGGGGATTCGGACTCTGTCAAGGTTGGCGAATGGGTTGTCGCGATTGGTAATCCATTGGGGTTGGAACATACGGTTACTCAGGGGATCATCAGCGCCAAAGGGCGGACAAGCAGTATGATGGGCGCTGACGACAATTTGGTTACCGGTTTTTTGCAGACCGACGCCGCCATTAATCATGGCAATAGCGGCGGGCCGCTGTTTAACCTCAATGGCGAAGCGGTTGGTATCAATACCGCGATTCGCGCGGATGGCCAAAATATTGGGTTTGCCGTGCCAATCACGCCCGTTAAACGCATACTGCAAGAACTTCGCGCAGGCAAGCCCTTGAACCGTGGCTGGCTTGGCGTAAGCACAGACGATCTTGACCAGGATTTTCAAGAAAGTTTAAATATAAGCGAAGGCGCGCTGGTTCAGTCTGTAACTAAATCATCGCCCGCCGAAAAAGCCGGTATTAAGCGCTTGGACGTGATTGTAAGCGTTGACGGGAAGCCCATTAAATCAAGCAGCGGCCTTGTTGACACGATTGCCTCCCGCCGTGAGGGCGATGTTGTCAAATTGGAATTGATTCGCAATGGGCGCAAGCAGAGTATTTCTGTGACGCTTGGCGACCGCGGAAATCTGGACCGTAATGGTGATTCAGACAATGGATTTTCAACTGATAACCCCAGGAAAGAATCTGCTGGTGATGTGAATTTAGAAAAAACTTATGGCTTCCAGGTCGAGGCGCTGAACGCTCAAACCCGCAGGACATATCAGGTTCCAGATGAAGTCGGCGGAGTTGTCATTACTAAAGTGCAGCCTCGTTCTTCAGCCTCGGATAAGCGTCTGACAGTTGGAATGATTATTCAAAGCGTTGGGACAAAGGAAATTAAGAATGTTGATGAATTTCGCGGTGAAGTTCAAAAACTCAACGGAAAAACCATCATTCTGTCCATTAGGGTCAGGAATGGAAGAGGTTCGGATGGATTCTCGGAGCCTTTCTCTGTAGCTGTTCCCGCGATGTCGGGGAATAAGTAGCATTCTCAACATACCTGAAAAACAGAGTACAGCCTGTTTTTCAGGTATGTTGGTTGCAGCATCGCACCCTGTTTATCGCTTATATTTGGTATTACTGTTTGCTATCCATGAGCGAGCATTCTTCTTTTATTTTTTCCATATCCTCTGCGCTAAGGCGATAACGGCTTAGGTGCGGCAAGCCTATCAGCTTTAGCGGCCTGCCCTTGTATCGCCCCTCTGTAACTCTAGGTTCCCAGCCATCATTGTCGGGATTTGCGTTAGAATGGAAATATGATTCTTTGTTTCCCTCGAATCCCAATAATTTTTTTAATTTATGGTATGTTGGCGTTGATGACTTTCCGACACCAAAAGCAAAAACACAGCCAGGCTTGATTATTTCGATTACCTTTTCATGTACGGGCCAATAGATTTCTTCATTTTTCTCTTTTATCAGACTGGGGTCACCGCTTCGTTCAAAGTATAAATTTGACCAGCAAAATTGACGAGGGGCGATAGCCTCTCTGAGCTTATTCAGGTTGTGCTGTAATACGGGTGTCAATCTAATGTTATTCTCGCCGCCCCATACTTTAATATCATCTCTTAAAGTGGGTTCATTCAGATCGCCGCCAGGGTTGTAGCCAAGCAGATAATAATTACCTTCCTTTAAGGCGGAAATGTCGCCGTACAGAAAGCGGCCAGAATAATTGAGGACATTTTCTAACTTAAGCAATTCATTCCAAAGAGCAGGAAATTCCTGAGCCAAAATTGGCTGGTTTATTTTTGGATTCCTATTAGTCAATTGCGACTTACACGATATGGCAAATAGCAGGACGCATAACAATGTCAGCGCAATGAATGTTGCAAAAGCGGGTTTGGATTTTGTCAAAATTTCTGCACCTTTAGATTATCGAATCTGGTAAGTTACCGA
>JAITCJ010000012.1 GCA_031283145.1 Holophagales bacterium
TCTTGCGGCGGGGGCGGATGCGCAAGCGGGACCCATCCGGTCGTGTGTCCACAGTGTAATGGTTCCGGGCAAGTTGCCATGCGCCAGAGTTTTTTCCATATGACAGTCCCATGTTCACGATGTCAAGGCAAAGGCAAAATAATTCAAAGCCCTTGTTCAGAATGTCGCGGCGAGGGCAGATTGCAGAAGAGAAGCAAGGTGCGTTTCAAAATACCCGCCGGTATAGACAGCGGCCAGCGCCTCAGGTTGCTGGGCGAAGGAACGGCGGGGCGCGGTGGCGGCACTAAGGGAGACCTCTACATTGCTTTTAATGTAGAAAGAGATCCGCTGTATGAACGGGATGGAGCAGACTTGCATCGGATATTGGAAGTCCCGTGGCCCTTGCTCGCGCTGGGCGGCGATTTCCCCGTTGAGACTCTATACGGACAAGAGACCTTGAAAATTCCGGCAGGTACGCAAGGCAATCAAAAAATGCGCATTGTCAATGCCGGCGTTCCAAGATTAAAGGGAAACGGGCGCGGAGACTTGTTCTTGCACATATCAGTCATTGTGCCTAAAAAGCTGACGCACGAACAAGAATCAAACGTAAGACAGCTCCTGGAATCTATGGCTCCATCAGCCAATACAGAAGATGGGGGTATTTTTTCCAAGCTGCTTAGCGGTGACAAATCAAAAAAGAAAAAGAAAAAATAGTAGTTATAGCCAATCAACTTCAAAATCATCCTGTTGATCTGAGCATTTATCATTTGTAAACAGGAACTGCTATATAACATCCGCCGCCTAAAAACTAAAATATTTTAATAATATTTTGCCGGTATCTTTACAGCAAAGTATGTATTAATAGTTTGAGGTTATTTTACTTGATAGCGGCTGTAATTCACCAATCTTTTTACGCTGGGAGCAGACGTGAGCGCTAAAAGAACGGCTTTAATCCTCATCACTCTGTGCGCATCGGCGCTATCGCTGTATGCCCAGCAGGCGCACACGCTTTCATTCAAGAACTTCTACCCCTCACACAACGGGCAGATTAGATATTTCATAGAAGCTAACGTGCCTATTTATAAATTGATTGAACTTCACAGTGACGATGCCAATCCAAAACCTGGTACTGATCAACCCCCTGATACCCCGGTGCTTGACGTGCCCCCCGACCCTCCGCCCAACGCAATGGTCGTTTATCGCCGTCTCTCATTCGCGATTGACGACAATTACTGGTATTCCCCAAGGGGTCTATTTAAGGACAGGCCCCTAACGCTTCAGCAAGCTCTTGCCAGAGGCTTTACCCAGGCAATGATGGAAGAAGCCGAAACCGCTTCAGACATATTAATTGACAGGGAGATTCATCCTATTGTATTCAGCGAGTCATCCGTCTATTTAGATAACATAAAAGAAAACCCATATTCAATCAGAGCCGCTCACCGCGTCAGCGGCGCTGTTATCTTGAATGTAAGTATTCCAAATCACCAGGGCAATTCCTGGGCGCTGAAAATAACAAGCGCCCTTGGGGATGAGAAGTCTTATCCAATGACACTCGCCCAAGGCCAGCATAAAATCACCATTAATGACATTGAAGCCGGAAATGTCCTAGTTTGCCTGTTAGCCGCCGATCCCAATGGCGCGCAGCCCAGTTCATATTTTCAGGAAGCCTACGCGCTTGTCAGGAAAAACGAACCCGCCCAAATAGACATGTGGTTTGCTGAGGAAAACGCAGCGGATCGCTATCGTATCGCCTACCTGGGCGTCGGACAGAACAGCCAGAGCGTCAAGGCCAATCTTCCCCTGCAGCGGGGCGTGGACGCCATGATCAGGATCATGGCCTACGACGCCTGGGGAGCGGGAGGCCGTTCAAATGATGGCACATTATACACACCGTTACAAGTTTCGTGGTCGTCCACAGGCGGCTCGGGGTCAAAGACAATCAACACCGCCATCACCGGACGTCATGTCAGGTCCGGCAGGGACGGTTCTGAAACGCATTGGGTTCCCGGACCGGTCATACCCGCAGGACACATTCAGACTGGGCTTACTGTTACGGCAAATTTGTATAATCCGAGAACCAACCAGCTTGTGGACACCAAAACAGTCCAGGTAGAAGTCAGGAAGCCCCGCAAAATCTACATCCACGGTTATGACGTGCGCCCAGTCGGCGGCTCAGGCGTTGTATTGGCTCGGAACAATGAGGATATGAAAAATCAAATTCTTACATACGTCAATGAAGTCTTTCCACATTCAGAAATTGAGTATGAGTATGAAGGAAAAATTTGGGTGCCAAACATGTTTGGCGCCATAAACGGCTACGGATACCTTGCCTCTGTCATGCTGGTCATGGATTCTATGCAGGGGATGCATCAAACGGATTTGAACGCCGAAAGCGAACATTTGTATCTTGGCATAGTCAACAGCAAATACAGCGATTCAAATCCAATGGGTATCGCTTATCCAGGTTACAGAGGCATGGCTGTTTCCTGCGCGTCAAACCTTGAAGGCCTTGCTTATACCATGGCTCATGAAATGGGGCACTGCTTTGGCCTTGAGCATGCTCCAAGCGAGGGAGCCAGCAGTTATTTTCTGGGCTTTCACCTCAACCGCGTGGACGACAATTTTCCATATGGCGGCGGCGGCATGGCAGGCGGCTGGGGATACAGCAAGCTGGGAAACCACTTTCTCTCTGAGGAAAGTCACACAGTTGAAAACAATCTGAGAGCGCACTGGGATTTAATGGCTTATATTCCATTCTATTACAGCCACACAAGAAGCAGGTTCAGCGATTACTGCGCCGGCCGCCTTTTGCCGCAATTCAATAACAACGCGCCTGTATTAGGCGATATCCAGATATCAGGTACTGGTTATCTCTCAGGAACACAGACAGAAAAGCCAATTTTGTTCTTCGGGCCTGACGCGGCCTATACGGCGGAATGCGCTTGGTCAGCGGCCACTTCATACGACACCTATTCCACGCTTGGCGTAAATGGCGGCAACATACAAGCAACGCCATTGGATTATCAAATCAACCCCAATGCCCTCACAGCCGACCCGGACAGCCCCGAGCCGCCAATTATGATTGTCACCAGAGTGCCAAGGCTAAAGGGCATCAACGTGGACAAATAACAAAGGAGGCAAAATGAAACCCATACGCGTGTTAGCATTTTCGCTTTTGGCCGTATTTGCCATTGGCTGTCCTTATGTCGATGAATTTCCACCGCCTGACCCGGATGAAAAATCACTCGGCTTTGGATGGTACTTTGGCGGCCTGGATATACCCCTTGATGCGGGAGATATGGGCTTACCCTGGCGGATAATGCTTTACCCAATGTTTTTTGACCCGCCCAGAGCCAGGTTATTTTTTTCAGGGCCGGGTACTCTGTACCATCAGATTAATCATTTTGACACTATTCCTTACTCGGCAACACTTGTGCCATTTGACCCATCTGAGGAATTCAACGACAACGGCGCGGGGGGTGTTTATCGGCCCCCATCAAACGATGATGTGCCCCCTGAAGGCATTACCGTAACTTTTGCCTGTGAAGTGCTGAGTCCATTAACCAACAAATGGGAGCGCAGCAGAGATTTTAATATGCGCGTTGTCCGCAGGACAAAACCCATGAAGTTTTATATAAAACCCACTTTTCTGGGCGACCAGGCTACTTATTACGGTCCGGACAACCCATTGACGCACACGGCTATGACCGCCGGCGAAACACTTGAATTTGTTCTTTATACCGATCCATATCCAGCCGAGGACATACAACTGCGGCACAGTCTGCTGGGGTCTGATGGTTATTCGGGTGACCTCGGCGAATTAACAGTAACACCT
>JAITCJ010000043.1 GCA_031283145.1 Holophagales bacterium
CGCCTTAGAAAGACTTCCGCCAAAAACCGTAAAATCCTGACTAAAGACAAAGACCAGCCGCTCGTTAATAGTGCCGTAACCGGTAACAACTCCATCGGTCAAGGGCTGGTCTTTTTCCATACCAAAATCTGTGCAGCGGTGGGTAACAAAAGTATCAAACTCCTCAAAACTGCCTTCATCCAACAGTTTTTCTATGCGTTCACGTGCGGTAAATTTGCCCTGCTCGTGCTGCTTGCCGATTCGCTTTTCGCCGCCAACTTTGTACGCCTTCTCCCTCAAACCAGCCAAATCAAGCAGCTTGCGTTCCATGTCCACTGTCACCTCCAAGGCTATCAGACTTAAACATCCATTATATTCTTAAAGCAAAAAAACTGCGGGCAACAATTAAAAATTACACTATTGAGGTAATTGCAAAACCCCGTTTCTGTCTGCGCCCGTAATGATGTCTTCCGCTCCAGTGTCGCGTCCGGCTCCATTCTGGCACAGCCTACCCAGCTTGAAGCGTATCAGACCCAAGGCTCCAGTGTCGCGTCCGGCTCCATTCTGGCACAGCCTATCAACTCCGTTGAAGTTGCAAAACGCCAGTTTTGCAACTGGCTCTATTATCAATGTTTTTCTATTTCTCTGACAATCTTAAAAGATCCATTAGAGTCAGCGGTCGCGATAGTCCAGCCTGGAGTCAGATCCAAAATCCAACCCGGACCTAAAATCGGCCTTGCGGTTGTATCTGCTGGAGCAACGACTCTGGCCTCCGACCAATCCTGAGAACGCAAGCTGCCCTTAACAGCTTCCAACCTGCCCCAATCCCCAAGATAAGTAGCTGTTGGGTGATAGACTCCAACTCCCTCAATATTTTCTGTATTGCTTGGATTGAATTGGATTCTGAAGCCTTGCGGAATTATCAGCACAGGACCATCCAAGTAGGATTCAATAATTTCAACTAAATGTTTATTTCTTTTGCGTTCCGCCGCCGTCTCACGTATGCGCAGCTCCGCCCCTCCCAGTTTGGCGGCGGCGGCCTCGGCATCCGCTTTGGCCGGAGCGGGTATTTTATAGGCTTTCTGGAGCAGTACAGAAATATCTGTATCTTGATTAACGCCCAAATTCCAGCCGGGCGCTTTATCATCCAACAGCAGCCCATATGCGGGTCCGCTCGTATAGGCAAAACTGCGGGCAAAAGGATGAGCGGCCTTTTTTAAATCTTTAATAATAAATTCTTTTGCTCCGACAGCCCTGATTCCGGTGTATTCAGCCAAGCCTTCACCCAATTCCAAGCGTTTTTCCTCATCAGCCGCTTGCGGGAACAAACTCTGCCTGTGTCTTCTGCAAGCGATTGCCGCGGCTATCCAGGATTGGCGCTCTTTCCCATCCCCGGCCAACTCCAGCGCCTTGGCTAAGGCCCGCCATTCCAATTGGAGCCAATACCTGCCATTAATCGTATCCAAATGCGAATTAAAAGCCTCCGGCACATTCAGATTCAAGTCCCCCTGAACGCGGTGCCAGGCTTCGTGAATAAATAATACAGCGCGTTCCTTTTCATCAGATGGAAGCGGCAAAAGAACCATTATCCAATCTTTCCCTCCCCACCTCACGACAGTATTGGCCACGACCTCGCTTTCCGGATAAACGCCCGTATAAACATCCCCCTGCTTTTTAAGAAAACCAGCCCCGTCAGATTCAGAAGCCCAAACATGTCTTGTTTTTGGGTCAACAATCAACAAGGGGCCAGCCAAATTGCGCCCCCAAACGCGTCCCCCTTCCTCAACCCATACTCTTTTAGCCTCCTGTATCGCCCGTTGGGGCGTAATATCCTGCGCTTGCGAGAATTGCGCCCATAGACAAAGTGCTGACGTCAGCATTGTGAAGCTCCTTTAGTCGGCCTAATGGCAATTTCAATATTAGCGGCGCACATAACTCCAAACTTTAATTTCGTGTTTCAGGCGCTTTATTACTTTTAAAATGTTTTAAAAAAATTCAGGTCCATAATCGGTTCGTTGTATTGACGGCTAGCTTCCATATCCACTTCAAACTCAAGCGCCCAGTCATTGTTGGAATCTTCATCCACCAACATCTGTTGAACCAGCAATATGTTTTTATCATCAGGTTTCACGCTGGAATATGTATGGCGCAGGTTCCGCCCTTCGGGGTTCAGCAGGAGGCCTATGTGGCTTTCGAGGTACTGTGCCATTATCTCTTTCAGACGCTCCGGCGTCCAGAGCGCTCCTTCTCCGTCCACAGGGTCGCGGCGGGCAAAGGCGTCCAGGGCTTCGATGGCCTCTTCCCAATTACCGCCCGCCAAACTGGCCATAAATGTGAAAATTCTGGCTCTTACAGCGGCAAGGAATCCGGGCTTGTCTTTAGTCAGTTCCTGCGGTTTGAGTACTGGTTCACTTGTATCCGCAGTCTGGTAATCAGGATCCCGCATTTTTTCCCAGGCGTCCATCAGACTGGAGTCAACGGCTCTGAGCATAGCGTTCAGATAGCCCTCCATCTCTCTGACCTCGTCTGTCTTAGCTGAATCG
This sequence comes from Holophagales bacterium, assembly GCA_031283145.1. Lineage (GTDB taxonomy): Bacteria > Acidobacteriota > Holophagae > Holophagales > Holophagaceae > WRHW01. The sequence goes on from JAITCJ010000043.1 coordinate 2,523, forward strand.
GGAACTGTGCGTGAAAGCGCTTTATACGCGCCATTCAAATGGCGGAGCAGCAGACCCTCGCAGCGCCGCAAATCATAGAGACGCACATAATCCGCAAAGGTGGTCCATGTTTCAAACATTTCCCTGGCTATGGACTTGGGGCGGATGTTCTCCTGCCCGACCCAGGGATGCCTGTCGGCAAATTCGTTGAAAGTACTGTAAATGAAATCTCTCAGCGGTTTTGGGTACTCAAGTTTGGACAGTTCTTCCACGCGCTGGTCATACTCCATGCCCTCCGCCTTGAGTTCGGCCAACCGCTTGGCTCTCAGGCGATCTAACTGCTTTTTTAATATTGTGTCGGGGTCTTCCAGTATGGATTCCACCAGCGTCAATAGGTCGAGCGCATAGGTCTCCGACTCTCTGTCAATCAGGGTCAAAGTCTCTATGAGGTAAAGGCTGATAGTCTGATCCATGCTGAAGTCGTCCTGCAACTCCAGATTTACATTCAGCCTGTGGTCAGTACCGGAAAATTCAACAATTTTACGATTCAGCAGGGCGCGGAACAACTGCCATCCGCGGCGTCTGTGAATCGCTTTGTCCCTGTCTGTCTCGTGGCTCCTGTTGATTAATTCACGAATGACGGCGCAGCCATCGCCATCTCTTGAGAGTACATTCAGGAGCATCCCATGACTGACTTTAAAACGGCTTTGAAGGCGCTCAGGCGAGGCTTGAACAAGCCTTTTAAAAGTCTGCTCGTCCCAGTGGACATAGCCCCGCTCCGGCGGCTGGCGTTTGACAAATTTCTTGCCGCCGCCAGCGGCCTTTGCCGCCAGTTTGAGGTTTTCAATAACGTGTTCGGGAGCCTGGGCCACCACAAAACCTAAATCGTCAAAACCCTTACGGCCGGCGCGTCCGGCAATTTGATGAAAATCTCTGGCGGATAAAATTGCCGTTTTTTCACCGTTGTACTTGCACAACTTAGTAAACAGCACTGTGCGGATTGGCACGTTGATGCCCACGCCAAGCGTATCTGTACCGCAGATGATCTTTAACAGACCCTTTTGGGCAAGCTGTTCGACTAATATCCTGTACTTGGGCAGTAAGCCGGCATGGTGCAAGCCTATGCCCTGGCGCAAAAACCGTTTTAGCTCCGGGCCGTATGGACTGCTGAATTTGAATGTGTCAATCACACTTGCGATTGCCGCCTTTTCATCGCGACTGCACAGATTCAGGCTGGTGAAGTCCTGGGCGCTGTCCGCAGCGTCATTTTGTGTAAAATGCACTACATAAACCGGCGCTTTTTTATCCTGGGTCAATTTTTCCAGCGTCAGGGGCAGCGGCGTCTCGGCATAAGTAAAAGCCAGGGGAACTGGACGGTCGCTGGATTTGATCGTTTTGGACGGTTTTCCGGTCAATTTCTCCAGTTCTTGCTCAAAAAACGCCGTGTCTCCAAGAGTGGCTGACATCAGCAAAAAACGGCTGTGTCTGAGGATTAAGAGCGGAACCTGCCACGCGACGCCGCGTTCACGGTCCGCGTAGTAATGAAATTCATCCATTACAATATCCTGCGCTCTGGCAAACTCGCCGTCTCTGAGAGCAATATTGCTGAGTATTTCCGCCGTGCAACACAGGATTGGGGCGTCTCTGTTCACTGTGGCGTCGCCTGTACTCAAGCCTACATTCTGCGGACCAAATTCTTTGCAGAGCGCCATCCACTTTTCATTTACCAGCGCCTTGATTGGACATGTATAAACTGATCTGCGGCTGAGAGCCAGGCTTTGAAAGTGCAGCGCCATAGCTACAAGCGATTTGCCGGAACCTGTGGGTGTATTGAGAATTACGTTCTTGCCCTCGAAGAGTTCTAAAATGGCTTCTTCCTGAGCGGGGTAAAGCGATAAACCACAGCGATCCACATATTCCAGGAAGCGACCCAGCAGCGCGGAACTGCTGAAATCTCCATCGCGAGGAAGCAGGTCATAAAGACAATCAGACATTAAGCTAATTCTAACCGCATACCCATCGCCTCCAGCATTTTGTGGTCCTGAAAGCCGCCTGGGTTGGGTGTTACAAGCAGTTTTTCGCCTGCAAATATGCTGTTGGCTCCTGCCAGAAAAGCCAGGGCCTGCGTTTCGATACTCATGCCAACGCGCCCCGCGCTGAGGCGGACGCGGCTCTTTGGAAAGAGTATCCGTGCCGCGGCTATCATGCGAATAAATTCCAGCGGCGGCGGCGGCTCTATGCCTTCAAGCGGCGTACCCGGGATGGGAACCAACTGATTTATGGGTATGCTTTCAGGCGGCGGGTCTATCAATGTCAGTTCGTGTAAAAAGTGAACGCGATCCTCAACTTTTTCACCCATACCAACGATGCCGCCGCAGCACACCTCCAGGCCGGCGGCTCTCAGAGCGCGTATCGTCCGCAGTCTTTGCTCGAAAGTATGAGTCGAAATAATGGTCTCGTAAAAAGCCCTGCTGGTGTCAATGTTGTGGTTGTACACAGTACATCCGGCAGCTTTGAGTCGCAGCGCCTGTTCTTCATTCAGCATCCCAAGCGTCACGCACACTTCTAAACCCAGGGCGGCGACGTCCCTGACTATGTCAAGCGCCTGGTCAAAGGCTTCGCCATCCCTGACTTCTTTCCAGGAGGCGCCCATGCAGTACCTCGTGGAGCCGTTTGCTTTAGCTTGTCTGGCGCCTTCAATTACCCTCGCCCGTTCTTTCAATGGCTCCGGTTTTACGCCCGTATTGTATCTGGCGGCTTGGGGACAATAGGCGCAATCCTCCGGACACGCTCCCGTTTTGATTGAATCCAATGTGCAAAGCTGAATTTGGTTTTGGTTCCAATGCTCCCTGTGTACAGTCGCGGCCCTGTAGATGAGATCAGGAAACGGCATGTCATGAATGGCTCTGATTTCTTGTAATTCTGGCATTCACAGCTCCAGGAAATGTTCAGCGCTCACTTGAGGTAATCGCAAAACCCCGTTCCTGTCCGCGTCCTCCATTTTCGCTGTCCGATCCAGTGTCGCGTCCGGTGAAATGAGGGCGCAACCCATCAACTACGTTAAAGTCGCAAAACTGAAGCTTTGCAACCGGCTCATTTTTCACTTGAATCTTCCAAAGCGCCTTTGATTTCCGCCAGCTCATCCTTTGGCAGACGCCACATCCAACGGCCTGTGGTTCGGTCAAAAATATCAAAGCAGCACAGCCAGTTGAGCAAACCGGCAATCATTACATAACTCGCTCCATATTCCTGCGTCAAATTTCGCACCGGTTCGCTGCCCGCGCCTCCAAAAAACGCCGCGAACAGAACATATACAGGCCCTATGCCGGCTGTGGCCATGGCTCCAAGCGTGGGCAGCCACTCAAACGGGTCGAATTTGGGTGTGAATACGCCGCATTTAAGGCCGCCGAACATTCCAAACCTCATTTGCAGGAAGCCCAAAAACAAAAACGAGTACCATACGCAAAAAATGATGCGTGCCCTGGTCTTTTGGCCGATTATCCAATAACCAGCGCCGGGCTGTAATAAATTGAACAGAATCGGCTTCCACGCCGCTTTCAAAGCGGCCATGCGCCGCAGTGGCATTGTTGGCTTTGTAATAACAGGCGTTTCAAACATCTGAACCAGTCGAGAAACCCCCAAATCCAAATGTACTTGCGATCAATGGGAGCGGAGTTATTGACAGAATAACTGAAGCTCATGGTATTTCGCGGTTTTCGGACAACGTAGCGCCAGCGCTCTTCAGTCTATGGAACAGCATACAGCAGTATTGGATACCGCGCATAGAAAAAACGCGAGCGCTTGGTCAGAAAAAGAAAGCGGGGTTGCGCGCGCAGCGGAGCTTGAGGCAATAGACAAGCGCATAAATCAATACGGGTTTGCGCTTTCTCCATTCATTAACCACCTTGTGTCAATAATTTATACCTCCCCATTAACTCAGAAACGATAGCCGGTTCGGGCGCGTCTTTGGGGAAACCGTATAGTTTCATTACCGCGCGGTCTAAAGCGTTATGCGCTTTCAGCAATTCCGGCGGCATGGTC
>JAITCJ010000058.1 GCA_031283145.1 Holophagales bacterium
TATTTACCCGTGAAATGCGTGACGATACGACCGTCCTCATACCGCAGATGTCGCCAATCCACTTCCAATTCATCAAGCCAGCTTTCACTGCTTGCGGCTACCACGCGAGGGTGCTGGAAGACGTTTCGGCCGAGGCAGTTGATCATGGACTGCGTTTCGTAAATAACGACGCCTGCTACCCATCCATTATCGTCGTAGGGCAGATAATTGAAGCTCTGAAGTCCGGCGAGTACGACCCAGCCAAAACGGCGGTGATGCTCACCCAGACCGGAGGCGGCTGTCGCGCCACCAACTACATTGGTTTCATGAGGATGGCTCTTTATCATGCTGGGTTTCCCGACGTGCCGGTCATTTCACTAAACGCCTTGGGCCTGGAAAAGCACGAGGGCTTCAAGCTGAGTCTGCAGTTGCTCAATCGCTTGATGATGGGTGTGGTGTATGGCGACCTGTTCATGCAGGTGCTGTTCCGCACCCGGCCCTACGAAAGGGAGGCTGGTTCGGCGGACGCTCTTTACGAAACTTGGGCCGCACGTTGCAGGGAAGCCGTTTTCGAGGGCGGGTTCAGACGTTTCGGGCAGAACATCCGCGACATTGTGCGGGCTTTCGACACCATGCCGTTGACCGATGAACGCAGGTCCCGCGTTGGGCTGGTGGGCGAAATTCTCGTCAAATTCAATCCCGGCGCCAACAACGACATTGTGCGCATCATTGAGCAGGAGGGCGGCGAAGCCGTGATGCCAGGACTCCTGGATTTCCTGCTCTACTGCGCCTACGACTACGATTTCAACTATCGCGTATTGTCGCGCAGCAAGCTGGCGGCGCTGGCGGGCAACGCGACCATTAAGGCGATGGAATTTTATCGCCGCGGAATGAGGAAAGCCCTCTCCGCGAGCGAACGATTCGTCGCGCCGCCAACCATCGACCAGATTGCCTTGGGCGCGGCTCCGTTTCTATCGCGCGGCAACCAGACCGGTGAAGGCTGGTTTCTCGCCGGCGAAATGGTAGAACTCATTGAACAGGGCGTCTCCAACATCGTCTGCATGCAGCCCTTTGCCTGCTTGCCAAATCACATCGCTGGAAAGGGGGTATTCAAGGCTTTGAAAGCGCACTACCCGAATGCCAACGTCACCGCCATTGACTACGATCCTGGCGCTTCGGAAGTCAACCAGTTAAACCGCATTAAATTGATGCTCTCGGTGGCATTCAAGAACATGCGGCTGGAACGGGAAGCTTAGAGTTTATACCATTTCCTGTTTACAATGTGATAAACGATCAGCTCAACACGTGATTTTGCAAGACAATATTTCCCATTTATGTGCAACAAAAATGGGAAATGGTATCACATGCGGAACCGATATTACCGTACTCTCGAGGACATTGAGGACGCCATCCAGAAATGCTTGGAGAAAGCTACTGCCCCCTTTTTGAAAAACCTGTGCCGTTGTAACTATTTATAATATTAGAAATAGGAAATGGTATCACACTTGAATAAACAGGATGATTTTATAGCAGTTCAACTTTTTGTAGTTGAATTGCTATAAGGTTGACTGACTATAATACCAGTTCCCATTGCCAATGCTACAAATGGTCGTGCGAATGTGGCTGTTTGCGGCATGTTGCGCTACCGCTTTTGCACAACAGCAATGTGATTTGGTATAACAATGTGAGACTGCCATGTTGACGGTGCGCGCCGAATCTATGGACGCGCAAAACCAAAAGCGGATAAGTAATTTGCCAGCGCCTCCGGTATTTCAGCCGTAACGTTGAGTCTCTTTCCACTCGGGTGGTCCAGTGTCAGCTTCCAGGCGTGAAGCGCCGGATGCGGACATTCTACAATGCCGCCGTCCAAGCCTTGCCAAGCGGTGGAGCCTCCATACAGGGGGTCGCCAAGGAGAGGAGCACCGAGGCTTGCCATGTGAACGCGTATTTGGTGCGTCCTGCCTGTGAGCAGGTCGCATGACATCAGCGCTAATCCCTTTGATTTACCTAGGACTTTTACTCTAGTCTGGGCTGGTCTGCCTTTGGGTTGAATTGTCATTTTGGTGCGGTCTAAACGATGGCGAGCAATGGGCGCGTCTATCAGCAGACTGCCTATTTCAGGCAATTTGCGGGATTGGCGTGCGATCGCCAAGTAGGTTTTCGCTACAGTGCGGGCCTTGAATTGGTCTTGGAGGCAGGTTTTGGCTTCTTCGTCCTTTGCCATCGCCATGCAGCCGGATGTAAACTTGTCCAGGCGGTGAACCAAGCCGGGCCAAATCATGGTTTCTTCGTCATCTTCGCCGTCTGTGTTTTCTGTTGACCGGTTAGTCACTCCGATTCTTGCCAGTAATGCGTTCAAGACGGTTCCTGATGGGTGTCCCGTGCCCGGATGAACTACAAGCCCGACTGGTTTGTTTATGATCCAAAGCCGATCATCTTCAAACAGCGTGGGCAAGTCCATTGGCTCCGGTGTCAGACGCGCCGCCGGCGGGGGCAGATCGGGCAGTTCCGTTTCCAGGACGTCACCAGCTTTTAGAATTTGGCCATTCTTGAAAGCGGGAACGCTATTTACAAAAACCTTTCCGGCTCTAATCCAGGATTCCCAACGGCTGCGGGGTATTTCCGGGCGCGCCATAACCAGAAACCTGTCCAGGCGTCCGCTATTTTCGTTTATTTCAAGCTTTATAACCACTTAACCGCTCTGTAGCTCTATGCCTTTGCCCGCTTGCCCGCTTCGCCGAACCAAGCCCAGGCCCAAATCCCGGCGCCAATCAAAATAAATACTAAAGCCGTTATACGTCCTGTGGATAACCAGGGGAGGCTTAGCCAGAATCCGCGGTCTATGTCTCCGCGCCATGTTTCAAGCACGAGGCGAAAAAAACCTTCCAAAATGAAATACATAGCCGACGCCTGGCCGTGGAATTTCTTGAAACGCCTGAATGTGAGCAGTATTGCGAGAATTATGAGGTTGGATAGGCCAAAGTAAATCTGGACAGGATGCAGAGTGATTTCTAAAGGTGTGCCAAAACGGGCGGCATCATGGTTATGGAAGATGATAGCCCACGGTTTATCACAATAGGCTCCGTAACAGCAACCGGCAGCGATGCACCCCAAGCGGCCAATGGCCTGGCCGAGCGGGACAGCGGTAGCCAGTGAATCCAGGGTTTTGGCGAAAGGCAGTTTGAGCGTGCGTACCCTCCAAAAAAACGCGGCTGTAGCGGCCAGTATGCCACCGTGAACAACTCCTCCCGCCCGCAATGTACTCAAACTGAATACTTGGGATACTGGCGCGCCGTTAAACAGATCAACAATGACCATCAATATCTTTGCGCCCAGCACGCCGACAATGAGCAGGACTAAACTGATGTCTGTTATGGCGTCGGGGGCTATGCCGTCCCGTTTGGCCAGACGCTTTGCCAGCCATAGGGCAGCCAGAAAACCAAGGGCTAATAGCACACCATATGTGCCAATTTCAAAAGAACCGATGCTAAAAAGAATTGGGTGCATGAATATCCTGTTTGGTTAGAGTCGAGAGAGAATGGTAAAAGATTTGTTTAGAAGGAGCTGTGTATGCCCAAAAATGAAATTACAGCGCAAGCCTTAGCGGAGCTATTTGGCGGCGCATTGAAATATTGTCCACCCGACCGCGTTTTTACGGAAGTACTGCCTTTGGAAATAGCCAAAACTTCTTCTATCAGTTTTCTGGCAAATCACAAATACGCGGCTAAAGCAAGCAAAAGCGGCGCAGGGCTTATTTTGGTCGGGCCAAACGCGGACTTGGGGGAACAGCCGGTTTTGGTGGTAAAAGCTCCCTATTGGGCCTTAGCCCAATGCGCGGCCAGGCTGCACCCCGAACCAATGCCGGAATTCAGTTGTTCGGCTGTTCATCCCACAGCCAAGATCGGCCTGGAATGCAGTATCGCTCCAATATCAGCGACTATTGGCGCCCGCACTGTTATTGGGAACAGAGTGGTTATACATCCCGGTGTCCACATTGCTGAGGATTGTATTATTGGAGATGATTGCGAACTTTTCCCCGGTGTGGTAATTTACCGCAAAACCAAGGTTGGCAGCAGGGTGCGGATACACGCCAACAGTGTGTTGGGTTCCGATGGCTATGGATACGCGCTTCACGATGGCCGTCACAATAAAGTGCCTCAGATTGGCTGGGTAGAGGTCGCGGATGATGTCGAAATAGGCGCTTGTACCACGATTGACCGCGGAGCGCTTGGACCAACACGCGTAGGTCCGGGTACTAAGATAGATAACCTCTGCCAAATTGCGCACAATGTCCAAGTCGGCAGCCACTGCCTGATAGTCAGTCAGACAGGTATCTCCGGGTCAACCACATTGGGCGATTATGTTACTATGGCCGGAAAGGTTGGCACATCTGGCCACATTCACATTGGGTCGCGCAGCATAATCAGCGGAAATTCAATGGTGGCAAAAGACGTTCCTGATGGCAGCCACCTCAGCGGCTACCTGGCGCGTCCGCACAAGGAATGGATGGAGAGTCAGGCGGCCGTGAACCGCTTGCCTAAAATACTTAAAAGACTGAAAGACAAAACCGACAGTGCCTAGTCAAAAAACAGCACAGTCATATTTCTGGGGAATCAAATGGCAAAACAAGAAGAACCTACAATTATCTATTCAATGATGCGCGTTTCAAAAATCTATAACAATAAGCCGGTTATTAAGGACATAAGCCTTGGGTATTACTATGGGGCAAAGATTGGCGTACTGGGGCTGAATGGCGCGGGTAAATCCACTGTTTTGCGTATTATGGCCGGTGTGGATCATGATTTCAACGGCGAGGCGGTTCTGAGCAAGGGTTATTCCACTGGCATTTTGGAACAAGAACCAGCACTGGACGAATCCAAGACCGTGCGTGAAGTCGTGAGCGAGGGCGCTGGTGAACAATCAGGATGGCTGCGGGAATACAATGAGATAAGCGAAAAGTTTGCGGATCCGGAAGCTGATTACGACACGCTCTTAGTCAGGCAAGCTGAATTACAGGATAAGATTGACGCGGCGGATTGCTGGGACCTGGATTCACGATTGGAACAGGCTATGGAAGCTCTGCGCTGTCCTGACCCCGACACGCCCATCAAGGTGTTATCCGGCGGAGAGCGCCGTCGCGTTACTCTTTGCAGATTGCTGATACAAAAGCCGGATATTCTGCTGCTGGATGAGCCTACAAACCACCTGGACACCGAAACCGTGGCCTGGCTTGAAAAACATTTGCAGAACTACAAAGGCACCGTTATAGCCGTCACTCACGACAGGTATTTTCTGGATCACGTTGCCGAGTGGATTTTGGAGCTGGATCGCGGGGAGGGTATCCCATGGAAAGGCAATTACTCCAGTTGGCTGGAACAAAAGAAGAACAGGCTTGCATTGGAAGAAAAGCAGGACAACAAGCGCCAAAAGACACTGGAACGCGAATTGGAATGGATTCGGATGTCTCCGAAGGGTCAGCACACTAAAAGCAAAGCGCGTATAGCCAACTACGAAAAACTAGCGGGCGCTGACGCAAAGGAGAGAGAAACCGAACTGGAAATTTTCATCCCCAACGGTCCGCGTTTGGGCGATGTGGTTGTGGAGCTTGACAATGTATGCAAAGCATTCGGGGATAAAGTTCTTTTTGAAAAACTTTCATTCCGGGTACCAAGGGCAGGGATTCTGGGCGTAATAGGCGCCAACGGCGCAGGCAAGACCACGCTGCTCCGTATGATCACAGGCCAGGAAGCGCCGGACAGCGGGAGTGTCAAAATCGGGGAAACGGTAAAAATGGCCTATGTGGATCAGTTGCGCATCGGTCTGGACATTGAGAAGAGTGTATTTGAAGTTGTCAGTGGCGGTTACGAGGTAATTGCTCTGGGAGGAAGAGAAATTAATGTGCGGGCGTGGCTCAGCCGCTTCGGCTTCCGAGGCGATGACCAGCAGAAAAAAGTCAAAGAATTGAGCGGCGGTCAGCAGAACCGTTTGAACCTGGCGTTGGCATTGAAGAGCGAGTCAAACCTTTTGTTCTTCGACGAACCCACAAATGACTTAGATGTAAACACTATGCGGGCGCTGGAAGAAGCTATAGAAAGCTTTGCGGGCAGCGCTGTAATTGTCAGCCATGACAGGTGGTTTCTGGACCGCTTGGCTACTCACATCCTGGCTTTTGAGGGCGATTCCAGGGTCGAATTTTTTGACGGAAACTACACAGAATATGAGCAATACAGAAAAGAAGTACTGGGCCTCAAACCTTTTGACCCCCACAGGATCAAGTACCGCAAGCTGACCAGGTGATGACTATAGCATTTTTCGCTTTTATTGCTTGCACAACGGTGGGCAAAGCCCACCTACAAGCAATAGGCGGCTGGGATTTACAAGTAAATCCCAGCATAGCAGTTCAACTACAAAAAGTTGAACTGCTATATGTTACAACTGCTCCATATCAAAATTGCGTTCCGCAATTTTGATATGGAAGTTTTTTCGGCAGTCTCCAAGTGCTGTTATAGCAATTTAATTTATTGGCCGTATCCGCTAAAAAAACAAGAAACCCTTTGTAAAATTTATTTGTTGCGTTTAGCCTAAATAATGGAACGCTTTTGCCATGGCCTTTGACCCAAATCAATTTGACAGCACGGAGCTATACGGCGGGTTCTGCCATGACCCGATGGCTCATTTTGGATGCAACGTATGGAAAGATGGTCTATTTTTCAGGACATTTCAACCAAACGTGGATCGCGTAACCCTGATTGACGCTCGAAATGATTCTGCGGTGGCCGAATTGAAGCGTATAGACCAAGAGGGTCTTTTTGAAACGCGTCTGTCCGGTCAACCGGCATTTTTTCCATACAGATACCGCATGACTTCAGGTTCCCATTCATGGGAGCTGGAAGATCCGTATTCGTTTGGCCCAGTACTTGGTGAGTTGGACCGATATTTAATGGGCGAGGGAAATCACCTGGAGGCTTACAGGAAGTTAGGGGCGCACCCGTGCGAAAGAAATGGGGTTGACGGTGTCGCGTTTGCCCTATGGGCGCCTAACGCCAGACGGGTTTCCGTTGTTGGCAGCTTTAATCACTGGGATGGCAGATGCCATTTGATGCAACAATACGCCATGAACGGTGTCTGGGAATTATTTATTCCGCGCTTGGTTCCTGGTGATTTGTACAAGTTTGAAATTCAGGGACTAAACGGCAATTTAATACCGCTAAAGTCAGACCCTTTTGCTTTCCACAGTGAATTAGCGCCGAATTGCGCCAGCATAGTACACGGATTGACTGAATTTAAATGGCGGGACAAAGATTGGATGAAGAACCGCTATAAATATAACTCACACAAAGCGCCAGTCACTGTTTTTGAAGTGCATTTGGGGTCGTGGCGGCGGAAAGACGATGGCTCTTTCCTGTCATACCTGGAGCTGGCCGATCAGTTGATTCCATATGTAAAGAGTCTGGGTTACACGCATATTCAACTGCTTCCCGTATCTGAGCATCCCTATTACGCTTCATGGGGCTATCAGCCTCTGGGTCTCTTTGCGCCCACAAGCCGCTATGGAAAACCAGATGATTTCAAAGCCTTTGTAAATATCGCCCATCAAGCCGGATTGGGCGTTTTTCTGGATTGGGTCCCCGCGCATTTTCCAGAGGACTCCCACGGGTTGGCGTATTTTGATGGAACTCATTTATACGAACATGCGGATCCCCGTCAGGGACGCCATCAGGATTGGGGAACATTAATCTACAACTATGGCCGTGAGGAAGTCCGCAATTACCTGATTGCGAATGCCCTGTTCTGGCTGGAGCAGTTCCATATTGACGGACTGCGCGTTGACGCGGTGGCTTCAATGCTATATCTGAACTACAGCCGAAAAGAAGGGGAATGGATACCCAATCGCTATGGGGGAAAAGAAAACCTGGAATCCATAACTTTTTTGCGGCGTCTGAATGAAGTTGTCTATAGCAGGTTCTCAGACATCATGATGATTGCCGAAGAAAGTACCGCATGGCCTGGCGTCAGCCGCCCCACGGCATGGGGAGGCTTGGGGTTTGGACTCAAGTGGGATATGGGCTGGATGCATGACACGTTGCGCTATCTGGGGCGTCACATGCTCCACCGCCGTTGGCATCACAATGAGATAACTTTCTCAATGCTCTATCGCAACGCCGAAAATTTTGTACTGCCCCTAAGCCACGATGAAGTTGTTCATGGCAAAAAGAGCCTGTTATGGCGTATGCCTGGGAACAGAGAAGAACAGTTTGCCAATCTCCGTCTGCTCTACGCCTGGCAATTCGCCCTGAGCGGAAAAAAAATGCTCTTCATGGGCGGCGAGTTTGCGCAGGATCGCGAGTGGAATCACAACTGCGCTCTGGACTGGTACCTGTTGCAATATGCGCCCCATCAGGGCATCACTAATTTAGTTCGTGATTTGAACAGTTTGTACAAAGCTGAGTTGTCTCTTTACGAAGGCGACTGCGAGCCGGGCGGCTTTCGCTGGATAGATTGCGCCGACAACAAAAATAATGTTTTAGCTTTAGCTCGTCACGACTTAGAGGGACGTCCCGGGATTGTGGTTGTTCTGAATTTATCCGGTTCGCTCAAAGACAATTATCGAGTAGGTGTTCCACAGTCAGGCGTTTACAAAGAAGCTCTGAATACGGACAGCGCGTACTACGGAGGCTGGAATCATGGGAATTTGGGAGAAATTAAAACTGAAAATATCCCGGCTCACAACCATCAGCAAAGCCTCAGAATGACACTTCCGCCGCTTTCAGCGTTGTTTTTGAAGTTGATCAAACATGATTGAAATTTTATAGCCAATCGACTTTAAAATCATCCTGTTTATCCAAGTGGGAGGCACTTCGTTTCAAGGCTGCGCTTTCATTACGTGAGCCGCCGACAGGAATGGAGGCAAATCGCCGTTGGCACTAGCGCTGCGAGGCAGCGACAGTGAATTACGGCGCTTGACTCCATTATAGCAATTTAACTTGGGGTTGTCATACCAAATCATACCAAATCACATGGCTGTTGTGCAAAAGCGTTAGCGCAACATGCCACAAACAGCCGCATTCGCACGACCATTTGTAGCATTGGCAATGGGAAATGGTATCACAACTGGTCCACGGGGCGTTTGCCAGGCAAAGAGGCGGGATTGCCAAGGGGTAGGCACTTCGTTTTTAGGCTGCGCTGGTAATGGAGTGAGCCACCGAAGGCGGGGAGCGAAATGGAAAGCGCAACTGTGAACTATAGAAGGAATGACAACAAAAAGTGGAACTGCTATAAAAGCCGAACTGTAGCGCAGACGAAAGGCGCAGTGCAACGTACCGTTTTAAAGTTGTTTCACTATAGCCGTTCAACTTTTTGTAGTTAAACTGCTATGCCGAGATTTATACCAACCTGCAATCAAACGGCATTACCTTTGATTGCAGGTTGGTATGGCGGCGAGCAATCGCCGCCCGCAAGTTTTTGAAAAATCAGGGGTTCCCTGTTTTTCAAAAACTTTGGCGTTTTAGCGTTTAATGTCAATTGAACGCGACTTGGTATTACTTGTAAATCCCGGCCGCTTATTGCTTGTAGGTGGGCTTTGCCAACCGTTGTGCAAGCAACAAAAGCGAAAATTGCTATATAGTCAGTCATCCAGGCTGGGCATAGCAAGCGCCGGCTACGGAAAGCGTTAAAATTGGCGTCAGTAAAAGTTCGTGTATCCGAGCCATAAATCCCCCGGAAGAGCATTGAAATCATGTTAATCTTATTTTGGGTAAAATTTCAAGCCACGTGGATTACGGCAGCGTTTTAGAATTTGACATACCTGAAAACAGCCAATGCTCAGCAGGAACAAATGTACATACCGCCTAGTTCCAATCAAGCTATTTCATCAGACGCTTCAGGTTTTCATCGCGTCCAGTCAAAGCCGGCGAGCGTAAAAGCGCGTCTGTTTTTAAGTATTTCAGGTACGTTTTTTCTTTGCGCCATTTCACTGACAGCCCAGAGTTATCAGACCAAGTTTGGCGAAATCAAGTTTGACCAGTCAAAAGGTCCATTTACAAAGCACGGCGGAATAGAAGTCGAAGTAGCGACAGGGGCGATAAAGTTAGAGATACCATTTGGGCCTGGCATAGGCAGGGAAGGTTTCAGGTTCACGCCAGCCCTAAGGGGGCATTTTCATCCCCAGGCTCCAGTGAAGTTAGTGCCCCAGGTCAATTTATACTACAACCCGGGAATGCCGGATTGTCCGGGCGAAAACATTATTTCATGGTCAGAATTGCCATTTGGCTTGAACCCATGGAGCGTAACTTATGGAAGAGATTACGCAGAGATGATGAGCAGTGTGAACGCAGTGACCTACGCGCCGGGTTATTTCTTTTTGCCGCCTCCCCCTTTGGTTAAAGACAGAGTGCCGGAGTATATAATGGATTCAGATTGTCCAACATATTATAGTTCAGCACACGCAGCCTGGAGAGAAATAGATTCTGTATCCAAATCAGTAAGAGCAGAGCGTCCATCCCATTACTTAGGCCCAAATGGAGAATCAGCTTCAGTATTAGTAACCAACCCAACTTTAGTTAACCAGTCAGCAAACTATTTCAGCGGTTTATTGCAGGCATTCGGTTTCGACAGTACATGGAAAGCAGCGCCGTTTTACAGTGAATTGGGGATTTTGCAATCAGGGACAAACAATCCTTACCTTGCCACAGACGGTTCATTAGTGTTTCCCCTGTACAAAGAAGAGGAAGCGCCATTACAGAAAGTTCATTCAGGTTGGACAGATAAATTTTATCATTTTTCAGTGCCGGAGGATTCAATAAAGCCATCAGAATATTACATACCCGAGCGTGTATTAGTAATTAAAGGCGACATAGCTTTTGAGTACAGATATAGCTTCAACCAGTACAGCAGGACAGGCTACATAGGAAACGCGACCATATATAGTTCCATAGGGAGTTTTTACAACATAGACGCAATGCACAGCCGTTCCCAGGGCCAGGAAAAAATCATATTCAGACAGCAGGCATTGTCAGACAATCTGATGGCTCAGTGGATAATAAATGGCGTTACACAGGCCAGTTACAAATGGGACGGGAATTATTTGGACGGTCAGGGAAGCGGAGCGAATTATCCAGCCTACCATATAGGAGTCAGCGCTCCAAAAAGCACAGCTAAATACGACAAATACATAGGCACTTGGGAATTCGGCGTAGCCCTAAGGCATTCCGAAGTACCTGGAAACGGCGGTTACATAAAGACAGACGGTCTTTTAGGCGGAATGAGTTACCTTATAGACGGAATAACAGAGAACTGGACAAATGGCGAAGCGGTTGAGTTTGAAATAGGGGACATAGGAAGCACAAGCTGGAATGGTTTAAGCTCCCCATTAAAAGGGCTTAAAAGCGTTACTTACAAAAACAGCAAACATAAAATCAGTTTTGAATACGATTGTTACGAATATTTCCGCAACGATCCTAATTATTTTGGGACATCTCCCCTGCATTACCCAGCTTATGGGCCATCAAGCGGTTTACTTACAATGTTGCCGGTATATGCGTTTGGAGTTAAAAAGCTGACGGAGCAGGACACAAGTATCGGGACACAGTCAGACAGAACAACTACATACAGCCGCAAATTACCAAGTCCTGATTTACAAGTCGGCCGCATGAGTCACTGGAAGAACGACAGCACAGAGTTTGAAGCAACAGTCACACATCCGGACAATTCAAAGACGCTCCACAAATTCGCCCAGCCATTGCCGAACTGGGGGTATTTACAAGTCACATCAACAGAAGACGTAATAATGCAGATAGCGGCCTACATAAAAGCCCTGGAAGTCAGCCGTACGACCTATGGAGCAGACGGCGTCACAAAAATTCAAGACCAGGCCAGCGACAGATTCTCAACTCTGGCCGCCCATAACCCAAAGACAGCAAGCGCCCCAAACGGAAACGCGGGACTCAACCCAATCCCCTACCCAACCAGGACCATAACGAACAACCTGTTAGACAACCAAACAAGCACGACAGAGATTTACGACTGGGAGAACGACACAGTCGGTCCCGCGACAGGCAGAGGCTGGAAAACGACACGCCAGACAATCTCAAGCGGTTCAGCGACAATACCAACAACCCCCAACTGGGTACTGACAGGCCAGCCAGAACCGGACAGCACAGCCACAGACAAAATAATCATAAAAGACCAGCAGACATTCAGCCCAAACAGACCAGACCACTGGCTATTTGATTTTAAGAACACAACAAGCCAGTACAGACGAATAGGCGCAACAGCAGAAACGAGTCCGACAACCACCCGCACATGGGACACAAACATCCAATGGCTCAAGCGGCTCAGCAAAGCAACAGAATCAAAAGGCGCGCTCAGCAGGACAACCACATTTACATATAAAGGCACAACAGGCATAGCCGCGTCCCGGATTGCGAGCGCCACACTAACCGGCACAGGCTACACAGGCACAGAAGGCATATCAGACTACGGTTACGACACAGCGGGCAGACTGAACAGCATCAGGCCATACGGAGTCACATACACATACGCACAGACCCAGGACGCCCTAGGGCGAGTAACCAGCCAGACAGACCCAAACGGCCTCACAACAGCATACCAATGGGATCAAGCCGGCAGACTCATCAAAATAACACCACCCAATGAAGCGCCAACACAAATAGCCATTGACGCAGACAACAGAGGCTACAGAGTAACCACAGGTAACATAGAAAAAAAATACAGATACAACGCCTTTGGCGAATTAATAAAAGAAACCCAGGGCCAGGGCCACAGATTTTACGCATACGACAGAGCCGGCCGCCTCACATCCCAATCAGACTGGGGGTCAAGCGCCAGCAGCGGAGCGAATACAGAAGACCACTGGGCAAAAGGCAGCCTGAATCACCTGACAGACAGAGCAAAGACATCCATCACATACGACCACGCAGGCAGACCAACGACAGAAACAGACCTGAACGGAATCAAAAAGACCACATCGCACAGCGCGAGACAGCATACAGTAACAATAGGGAGCGAAAGCAACACAGCCTCAACAGCCCACACAAAAGACCTCCTCGGCAGACTCATACAAATAAAAGACCCATTAAACCAGACAATAGAATACAAATACGACCATTTCGATAAACTGACAGAGTCAAAACAGACAGGAGAGTCAGGAATCCAGACACGCAACTGGGCATACAACTCATTTGGCGATTTGGCGCTAATTGACCAGCCCGAATCAGGAGTGACCTACTACACAAACTTTCACATAACAGGCGCCCCCCAGTTCACAGCATACGGATTGAGTCCAAACTGGAGACCCGCGAATTATGATACAAACCAGAGCGCCACAGCCTCAAGTCAGACAGGCGTAAAGACAATAACGAGTGCGTTCACCACACTGGGCAGACTGTCCTCATTGACCTCAAACGATGGAATAACCCAGGCATTCACATATGACGAAACAGGACGAGGCGCCTCAAACACAAAGCTCACAACAGCAAAATCATCAACAAACAATACAAGCGAAGTACAGAGGAAGCTCACCTACAGCCAAACCACAGGCAGACTCACAAAACTGGAAAGAATAATAGATAACCAGACATACACACAGACAATGACCTATGACCAAATGGGCAATTTGAGCGGCAGAACATACCCTGACAACAAAGTCCAGACAATCACATATGAAACAGCAATGCCGCTCCCACTCACATCATCATTCAGCGGAACAAACCTGACAGCGGCATTTACAAACAACGCCGCAGCCTGGAATCTCATCAGCGCCACAGTAATTGGCACAACAGCCACATATAATTACAGACCCGATCAAGTCGGAGTGAGCAGCCTCAAACACTCCATACCTAGCAGCACAAACCTTATGACATGGAACTACACATATGACGAATTAGATTTAATGAAGACAGACGGAGAGAATCATTACACATATGACAAGCTGGGCCGCTTAACAGAGACCTACACATCCGACCCATACACCACAAACGGGATCAGGCAGACACTGACCTACGACGCGTTCGGCAACAGGGTGTCAGCCGCCACAACAGCAATAAGCAACTGGAACAGCGGCCCCAGGCCATCAAACCCAGCAGCGGCCAACTTAAGACTTGATTTAGAAAAGAACATAGCCAATTTAACATTTTCCCCAGCCAGTCCCGCATTAAAAAAGAACCAGATACCAGCACAGACGACAGGAGGAGCGTACACAGGCGCCCTTTACAACCAGCAGGGCAGCCTGACACAGATTTACACACAGGCAGGTAACACAGACGAGCCGCTGAACATGACATATGACGCGTTAGGCAGAGTGACAGCCATATCCTATGGCCCAAGTTCAAACAGAAAGACAGAAAACTATCTTTATGACGACGAAGGATTAAGAATCAGAATCTTTGACGGCGCGACATACAAGTACAACATCTACAACGAGCGGAGACAGTTGACAGCCCAGTATGAAAAGCCAAACAACGGAGCGCTCACATGGAAGAGAGACATAGTTTATACAGGCGCGAAAGAAATCGGCGAAGTCAGCGCAAGCGGAGCCTCGGCAACAGCGTCAGTCACATTGACAGACCACTTGGGAACGCCGAGACACATCTGGGACGGCGCAACATTGACCAAACAGAAGTTCATGCCCTTTGGCGAACTGATACCAAATCCAAACAGCGCAATCAAGCCCGCCAAAGGTTTCACGAATCACGAACAGACAGACCCATCAAACCTGATTTAC
>JAITCJ010000134.1 GCA_031283145.1 Holophagales bacterium
TTCGCAAAGACGCGGGGATATGACGGCATTATGTCAGCTTGCACATACGTCACAAGCGCCGTCCCGCAGTTCCGGCTTGAAGCCGCCTACTGCGTTACAGCCCGTGACGCGACTTGGGCAAAGTGCTATCAGGTCATGGGCGCTGTGCTGGCTGGTGAGCAGGATATGCCCACGCTAGATGAGCTGTTTATGGAGCTGCCGGAACTGAAGTGGCCGGACGCCGAGGTAGTTCTATAAAGAAGACTGCCAAAATCTTCCATATCAAAATCGCGTTCCGCGATTTTGATATGGAACCTCTGTTAATTCGGAAGATTCAGGTTTTCTATGCCGGACACGCGCCCCTGGCCTTGGGGGATTCTGATCTGGTATGTGAAAGGCATGTTTATAGTTGATTTTGGCTGTAAGTCGATTTTCCAGCAGTGAACACCCGGAGTTTGAGCTTCAGTTTCGGGAGGTTTATCCGGCTGGAATAATACCCTGACTCTGTCGTTTCCCGACTTGAGTTCTCTGTCCTGAACTTCCACTGTAACGCGCTCGTTCAAGTCGTTGCTGAGTTCAAAGCGCTCCTGGAGCGTCCACTGGATTTCTTTTGTGAATGTCCCGACACTTTCTTTTTTAGCGTCAAGCCTGTTCAGGGCCGCGCGAATGCCCCTGTAAGGCCCAAAACCCAACTGGATTGGCCGGCCCGCGCTTGGCATAACAAGCGGCGCTTCGCCAACGCGCTGTGTCCCCGCAAAATGCGCTATGGGCGCGCCGGGGAATAATGGGATACCGCTTGGGATCGGGAACCTGGCAACTCTATATACGGTCGTGTCTATGCGGGGAACTGTCAGCAGGGCTAAAACGGGGCTGATATCCGCTGATATTACCCTGAATTTATGCGGCTCGCCATCTGATGGCACGTCTTTAAAGCCCTCCAGCGACCAGGTTGACGCGAGGCCCTTTATCTCCTCAAGAGTCTCGGCCTCGGCCGGTTTTGCCTCAAGCTGTTCTGAACCCTGGCCATCCTTGATTGACGCGGAATCGCTTTGGACATACATGTTTTGCGCGTACGCGGCGGAAGCCGACGGATACTTTGTTCCTGAGGCGGCGGCGAAAACCGCCGAATCCTCCGTTCTTGGTTCAGACCAAGTGATAATCTGCGCCCCTGGCAGTGTGGGCATGGCTAAGTTTCTGCTGGCTCTGGCGTTGGTGATTTCAATTACCACATTGCTCCAATCTTCGCCGCTGGTCTGCATGACTGACGCGAAAAGAGCCAGTTCCAAACCTCTGTCGTCCGCCGCCAAACGCGCTTCGTAAGCCGGAGTCCATCGCGCCTGGCGTGTACGGTAGCTAAGCTCTATTTCCACGTCGCCTGGGCGCTGGACCGTAATTTCAACGGCGGCGCGGCTTGGGCTGACGTTGCGCGCCGAGGCCATTTGGCGCGTCTTTACATCCAAGCGCCTGATTTCATCAGTTCGTTCGCTCAATTCCCTGTTGTGCTTGCGCCCCTTTGTCAAAACGGCGGCCAGACGGGCGGAGAGCGATGTTGACAAATCCACTACAGAGGCCCCGTCTATGGTTCCCGACACGACTTTGGCTGAAATATCAGCGCTGTACGCGGCGCTCAATTCATTTAAAAATTTGGCCTCCATGTCAAGCGCTTCAATATCAGCCTCCAGCGCGTCAATGGTATCCCGCAACGTATCCCGCTCTTTCTTGAGAGCGATGTAATCAGGCGATTCTGTAATCTTTCTGGCGTCGGTTCCAATGGCAAAATCCCCCAGCCTTGTCCCAGACGGGCCTTTAGCGCTGACGCGGACGTCCTGTATGCCTAAGCCGGAGGGCAGGTCTGATACCAAAAAGCTGTAAGTACCGCCTGACTGTATTTTTGCCCTGCCAACTCTTGTCACCCACGCTTCATCAGGATGCAGCCTGACACGCTGTATTGGAGCCGTAACGCCTATCGGCGCCTGAGCGGACAGGGAAACAAAAACAGAGGCAAAAACGCCGAAACGCCAGACCCAGAGCATGACTGTCTCCTGTGAATACAGCAATTCTATATGAGATTTGGCATTTCACACGGAATAAAGTGATGATTATAGTCATCAGACAAAATTGTTTGTTTTTATTACAGTGTTTAAATGCGTAATGATTCAGAAATATTAAGACGGATAGGATTGAGAATCAAAGAGTTGAGGCTGGAAAAAGGTATTAGCCAGGAATACTTGGCTGGGAAAAGTGGTGTAGATAGAACTTTCATTGGCGGTCTTGAGAGGGGTAAGCGGAATGTTTCTGTTTTGACCTTATGTGAAATTGCCCATGCTCTACAAATAGAAATAGTTGACCTTATAAGGAGATGTTAATATATGGCAAAATCGGAGTTAAGAAACAGAGCAAATTGGCAAACTATTAGTGGTTTCCGTGCTCTAAAAACAGAGAAGAAGTTCAGGAGTTCTTTGCAAGAGGCTCTTAACTCCGCATTCCCGGATCAATTCAAAGTAGAAAAGGCAAAAGATTTCAAAGATATATACTCAACCTACATATTGCCTGATGATGTTCTTGAAAAAATCTATAATGTTGACGTTGTGGATTCTAGCGGTAATCCTAAATATTCATGGGGAATAGATATGGATTTCGCAATAAGGAACACAAAAAATAAAAAAACTTTATTTGGCGAAATAAAACGACAAGATGGGTGGGTAGAAACCACGAGCTCGACTGCTGGGCGTGGAAATGCGCATGAAAGAAGTTGTAAATATTTTACTCCTGGGTTATTAAAAGTCATTCGTGATAAAAGTGGTATTTCAGATGATATTTTACCTTTTTGGATAATTTTTGTAGGTGATATAACACGTGACCCAAGAAGGAACAGGGAAATAGCTTTTTGGTTTCAAGAGTATAAACACAATTTCTATATGTGGCGCGACACAGAAAACATCAGTGACATGCTTGATTTTTTTGAAAACAATCTATTACCATATCTTTTATAGTTAAACAACTTTAAAACGGTACATTGCCCTGTGACTTTCGTCTGCGCTACCGTTCCGCTTTTAATGGAGTCAATCGCCGTAAAGTCACTGTCGCTGCCTCACAGCGCCAGTGCCAACGGCGATTTGCCTCCATTCCTGTCGGCGGCTCACGTAACGAAGGCGCAGCCTTGAAACGAAGTGCCTCCCACTTGGATAAAAAGAATGATTTTAAAGTTGACTGACTATATAATAATACGTCAGATTATTATTTGTATTCAATATCAAACAATGGGGATTGAAGTTTTCCTCCATTAATATGGGTATCATTTTTACAAATAATGTCTATTTTGGAATCAGGGATTTCTAATCCCCAGTTATCCCAGCCGTTGTAGTTTTTTCTTGCAAATAATTCAATTTTTTTTTGTAAAGGGAACATTTTTGTAATTCCATCTATGACGATTTCTGGTTTTTCGCTATGTTCACCTCTGGTCATATGAACCAGTTGACGGACATTTCTTGCTCCACGCGGGGCAGGTATGCGACCTTTCTTAAAAACCAAGCATAACTCGGTTTGAGACAATGTATATCTTCCAGGATTATGTATCATTTTATCCCAAACAAACGCAATGGTTTTATATTCAAATCCCCACGCTTGCCCTAATTCGACCGCATTAGCTAGCTGGGGGCCGGTTGTCCACATAAACAACAAACTGTCATCAGCAGCTATTGAATTAATATCAAGTTTTATTAGTTCACTCAATTTTAATGTTGGATACTTGAAAACAGCGGAACTGATAAAAATACCTTTCTCAAAACCAGCGTTTTCAGTCTTTATACTGGAC
>JAITCJ010000153.1 GCA_031283145.1 Holophagales bacterium
AGTTGACTTGGTGACTTCCGCCCCGCCATCTCCAATGCGCATGTGGCGGCGCGGCTCTGACTTGGCTGAAGAAGCGGCGCGGGTTATATCAGGTAAATTAACTCGCCCTTACATCCGAACTCTGGGCAGAACCTGGTTTTCGTACCGTCAAGCCAAACTAACTGAAAGCCGGCGCCGGAAAATGTCCCCGAAAAATATTTACGCGAGGAGCGGCGTAAATGTGTCGGGGAAAATAATTCTGTTGGTTGACGATGTCTGGACTACCGGGACAACACTTCTGCGATGCGCTCAGGCGCTCATAAAATCGGGTGCGATGGAGATAAGAGTAATTACGCTGTTCAGGGCGCTTTAGAACTTTTTTCGCTTGGAACGCTTGTATGCGAGAGGAAAGTTGAAGCTCGTTGTTACTTAACGACCTTTTTTATCGCCTCGGCTATCTGTCCGTTTTTTATTTCGGCCAGTTCATAAGAAGCGCGCACCATTGGTTTGTTTACTTTCAGAACGCGCGTGATGTCTATTGGTGTGGCCGAGAGGACTACATCGCAGGGTGTCGCGTTTATAGTGGCTTCAAGGTCTTTGATCTGCTTGTCGCCATAGCCCATGGCGGGCAGAATACCACTGGCGTTGGGATATTTCTTATACGTTGCGGCGATGGAAGCGACAGCGTATGGGGTTGGGTCAACAATTTCGCCAACTCCCCCATTGCGGGCGGCGACAACACCGGCGCCGTAGGACATGGAGCCGTGAGTCAGGGTTGGGCCGTCTTCAATGATAAGGACTTTTTTGCCTTTTACCATTTCGGGTTTTTCAATGGTAACAGGGCTGTTGGCGCGGATGACGGCGGCTTTTGGGTTGTACTTAGCGGCGTTTTCCTCAATGGACTTGATGTTCTCTTCTTTGGCGCTGTCGCATTTATTTATGATGATAAGGTCGGCGAGGCGGAAATTTGTTTCGCTGGGGTAGTAGCTCATTTCATGCCCTGGGCGATGCGGGTCCGCAATGACAATGTGCATGTCGCACTTGTAAAATGGGAGGTCGTTATTCCCGCCGTCCCAAAGTATTACATCGGCTTCTTTTTCCGCCTGGCGAAGAATCTGCTCGTAATCAACGCCGGAATAGATGATGAAACCATTGTCAATATGCGGTTCGTACTCTTCGCGCTCCTCAATCGTACATTTGTGCAGGTCCAAATCAGCATAGGTTTCAAAGCGCTGACATGCCTGCGCGGCGAGATCGCCGTATGGCATGGGGTGGCGAATAGCCACTACTTTTTTGCCCATTTCTTTGAGTATGCGGCTGATGTAGCGGGTGGTCTGACTCTTGCCAGAGCCTGTGCGAACGGCGGTAATGGCGATAACAGGCTTGGTTGATTTGATCATGGTGCTGTCGCAGCCCATGAGCTTGAAATCAGCGCCGGCGGCCATACAAACGCTGGCGAGGCGCATGACGTAATCGTAAGTCACATCGGAATAAGAAAATACGCACTCATTTATGTTCTCGCGCTTAATAATGTCAGCAGCTTCCAACTCCTCATAGATGGGTATGCCATTGGGATACAGTTTGCCGGCCAGCTCAACAGGATATTTGCGTCCGGCAATGTCGGGGATTTGCGTGGCGGTGAAAGCGACAACTCTGTACGCGGGATTGTCGCGGTAGTAGGTATTGAAGTTATGAAAATCCCTGCCGGCTGCGCCAAGGATAAGAACGCGTTTGGGTTCAGACATGGTTTGCTCCATTTATGTATAAGCCGACCTCTGTGACGCGGATACGTCACTTAGTCGAAGCGGACCGACTTCTGAATTAAATTGTAGCCCGACAGCTACTTGAATGGAACAAGCGGATTTTTACTCCACGCGCGTAGCAATTCCATATGAAATGTGCCATACTAATTAAGTTCAGCGCCTCGTCAATTCCGGGGCGTTCTTTTTTATTTTGTTTTTGGGGAGCCGGCGCAAAACTTCGGGTTTGCGGCTTCAACGGAGTTGAAGGGCTACGTCCTCATTTCGCCGGACGCGGCACTGGAGCGGACGGCTCATTACGGACACAGACTAAAAATGGGATTTTGCAATTAGCTTTGAGGATATGATTGCGGCGTCGCTTAATTAAAAAGTCTCAGCCGCTTTAAAGTTTGGTGATACAAATATATGTCAGCCACTGTTAAACACATCGCGGGATACGCGCTCTATCGCGCGGTTGAGGGCGTACTGCGGTATTTGCCCTGGAATACAGCGCTGGCCATTGGCGAAGCGGCCGGCTCCATAGCTTACTGGGCGGATAGAAGGCATAGAAACGTTGTTTTAGAAAATATTCAAAAATCAGACCTGGGATTTTCCAGAAAAAAAATTGTTCAAACAGCGAAAGAGTGTTTCAGGCATTTTGGCGCTCTCTCTTTTACCTTGCCTCAACTGCTATTTATGGACGCCGAAACATTGACTGACCATGTGCTTTTTCAGGGGATCGAACACTGGGATGCCGCGAGGTCGTCCGGCAAAGGGTTTATTGGGCTTACCGGACACTATGGGAATTGGGAAGCAATGGCTCTGACTCTGTCTGCGTCCGGCAGGCCGCTGGCCGTGATTGGCAGGAAGCTGAGCAACCCGTTGCTTGACAGCCGATTACGCGCCCTGCGCACACGCTTTGGCAACCGAACCATAGACAAGAGCGGCGCTATGAAAGAGTGCGTCAAGACGCTGCGTGAAGGAATGGGCGTAGGATTCCTTTTAGACCAGGATGCGCGTTCAAATGGGGTGTTTACAAAATTCATGGGGCGCTGGGCCTCGACATACCCCACGGCGGCGGCGCTGGCATTGCGATTTGATTTGCCTGTTGTTCCCATATTCAGTTATCCGTGTTCTGATGGCACAATTATAGTCAGAGCTGAACCCGCGTTAGTAATTCCGCGGTCAGGTGACAACGAAAAAGATATTCTGACCGCTACTCAACTCATGAGTACCGCGCTTGAACGTCAAGTGCGGCGTTTGCCGCATGTCTGGTTTTGGATGCACAGGAGATTCAAAACCCAACCTCAACCACCAACATAGGGGCAGTCCCCCGACAATCATAAGGAAAGCCCATGCCCAAGCACGTACTCGCCAAACTAGAGGCCGAACACAAGGCGTTAAAACAGGCCCTCCTTGTTGACATTCCAAAGGAAATAGCCGCCGCTGCCTCCCAGGGAGACCTCTCTGAAAATGCTGAATATGAACAGGCGCTGGCAAAGCGGGATATGTTCCAGTCCAAACTCGTGGCGCTGGAAAAGAGAATCACTGAAATAGCAAGCCTTGATGTGTCCAGGCTCCCCAAAGACCGAATCGCGTACGGCTCCAGAGTAAAATTACTGGACCTTGATTCAGACAAGGAGGTCACATACAAATTGGTTCTTCCGGAGGAACTGACGGACGATCCCTCATTGCTGAGTATCAGCAGCCCAATCGGTTCCTCCCTCGTGGGGCTGGAAGAAGGAGCTGAGGTGCGCATAAAGATTCCGGCTGGCTCAAAGCGCTTTGAGATTTTAGAACTTCAGACTGTCCACCAACAGTAATAAAATTTATTTGAAAGTTGGTGGGACATGAACAAGCAAAACCAAGGTCAATGTTGTTCTTTTTGCGGCAAGGGGCCGCACGAGGTTGAACACCTGTTACAAGGCGCTCAGGCATACATCTGTGATGAATGTATTGAAGCCGGCAGCGTTCAGGTCCGCATGAGCAGACAGGCAAAGTCCAACCCCAAGCAGGAAACGAAATTACAACGCCCAAAAGAAATCAAGGCGTTCCTAGATGAATACGTGGTTGGACAGGACGAGGCCAAAAAACGGCTGTCTGTCGCCGGCTATAACCACTACAAGCGCATACTCCAGCCAAAAGGCAATCTGAACAACGATGTGGAGCTTTCCAAAAGCAACATACTCTTGCTCGGGCCTACAGGCACAGGCAAAACACTTCTGGCCCAGACTCTCGCCAATTTACTGGACGTCCCACTTGCCCTGGCGGACGCCACCACGCTCACAGAAGCCGGCTATGTGGGCGAAGATGTTGAAAACATTCTCACAAAACTGCTCCAGGCCGCCAATCACAATCTCGACCGTGCCCAGCGCGGAATTGTGTTTATTGACGAGATTGACAAGGTAGGCCGCAAGAGCGAAAACCAGTCCATCACACGCGATGTGTCAGGCGAAGGCGTTCAGCAGGCGCTGCTCAAACTGGTTGAGGGCACGGTCGCCAATGTTCCGCCACAGGGAGGCCGCAAGCATCCGCACCAGGAATTTATTCACCTGGACACCACGAACATTTTGTTTATATGCGGCGGCGCTTTTATAGGCATTGAAGAAATTATCAAACAGCGCGTTCGGGCAAAAGCTATGGGCTTTGGCGCAAAAGTTTCCGCCAAATCAGACAAGAGCGAATTTTTAAAACTGGTTGAGCCGGAGGACATCATTAAGTTTGGCCTGATTCCTGAACTTGTCGGCCGTCTGCCTGTTCTGGCGTCTTTGGATCCATTGGATCGCGACGCGCTTGCCCGCATTCTCACACAGCCTAAGAACGCCGTTGTAAAGCAGTTTGCCAGACTCTTTGAAATGGACAACATTCACTTGAGTTTTGAGGACGGAGCTTTGGAAGCCATAGCGGCTCAGGCCGCAGCCAAAAAGCTGGGCGCCAGGGGTCTGCGCGCGATGCTTGAGCAGACGCTTATGGAATACATGTTTGACCTGCCCGATCCGGAACGCGAGGACGACGTCGCGCTGCATATAACCCGCGCTGAAGTGGAAAAAAAGCTGGGCGTCATCCCCCAGACAATCCAGACAATGGATGAAGCGGTGTGATAATGACCGTATGAGGTTATCCTAGGACGAGATACAGGCCAGAGAGGTTTCTTTTTCAAAGAGGTGGGCGGGGGCGCATGAAGAAAAATCCGAAGCGCAGAGCTTCACACGCGATTTTATGGCCATCTTTGGCATAGACGATCCACTTTCCGTCGGTCGTTTCGAGAAGCGCACAGTGATGGAAGACGGCGGCAGAGAAGGCTATATTGAAGTGAATGTAAGAGCCGCGAATAAAATGGCTCTGCTCCACGATGCTCTGAAAAACAGCGGTTATGAGGGTCACGATCTGGAGGTTTATCTTGTCAGGCTGTTATT
>JAITCJ010000161.1 GCA_031283145.1 Holophagales bacterium
TGGTTATGGACTGAAGAATATATTTGGCACAAGAAAAATTGTTATCCGGGAAAATGGCCGAATCGCTTCAGAGACGCCTGGGAGCGATGCCTGCATTTCACAAAACAGCGCAAATTTAAAATGAATCAGGATAACGTCATGGTACCAATGGGGGCGTGGGCGGCAAGTCGCCTTAAATCATTAAGGGAAAATGACGTTATACGCTTTGATTCGCAGGTGGGCAGCGGTTTTGGGAAAAACATCGCTAACTGGTCAAATATAGTGAAACAACTTTAAAACGGTACGTTGCCCTGTGCCTTTCGTCTGCGTTACCGTTACGCTTTTAATGGAGACAAATCGCCGTTGGCGGCTCACGTAACGAAGGCGCAGCCTTGAAACGAAGTGCCTCCCACTTGAATGAACAGGATGATTTTAAAACGATGAAACGATCATTATCGCAAGGTATTGCCTTTATTACCCCGGTTCCGACAACCGTATATTCACCTAAAAATGCCATTTATCATCTTTCCATTTCGCAAAAGTCCATCGCCGGACTTCCAAACCGGTCTCATTTGCTTCCCTCCATCCACTAGCTAGGGAATATAACGTGTCTTTATGCCAAAATGAGTTTGAAACAAATCATCAAGACATTCCTCGACAGAAGGGTTCGGCTCCGGTTTTGAGAGGGATTCCCGCACTTGTCTGTCCGCCATAAGTTTTGAGAGGACGTTAAATAATTCAGCTTTAAAGTCCTGGCTCTGCTCTACTATTGCCCCTCTGCCCTCTTTCACGAATGCCAGCGCGTTTTGTTTTTGATGGCCGCTCGCGCTGTTTGGGAGTGGAACTAGGACTGCCGGTCTTCCCGCAACCTTCAGTTCAGAGCAGGTGCTGGCGCCGGCCCTGCTCAAAACAAGGCTGGCGTTTTCAATTACTGTATCCATGTTTTCTATAAACGGCGTCACTGTATGCCTTGAATGGCGCGGCAAATCACTCAGACGCCGCATTTCAAGGCTGCCTGTCTGGTGAAGAATCTCCCAGTCAGGATGCTTTTCCAGCAAGGACTCTCCAATGGAAAAAAGGGCGTTGTTAATAGCCCTGGCTCCGCCGCTGCCTCCCAGGGCTAAAAGCGTGAAAGGCCAGCTCAAGTCCGAGCATGGTTTGAAAGTCCTCAAAAATGACTTGCGGACAGGGGTTCCAACATAGCGGCATTTGGCTTTTGGCAAACGTGTTTTAGCGGCTTCCATTCCAAGCCAGACGCGTTCTGCTCTTTTAGCGGCTAATTTCACCACTAATCCGGGTTCCGCGTTGGATTCATGGATGAAATAAGGTATTTTCAAAGACTTTGCCGCTAAAAGCGCCGGCGCGGATCCGTATCCACCGGTACCTATTACTGCCCACGGCCTCTGCTTATTCCAAATTCTTTTCAGGTATCTGAGCGCGGCGTACATGAGCCATATAGAGCGCATCGCGTTCATGGGCGATTTTCCATGAAATCCTTCGACATCCATCAGTAAATGCGGCCAGGCGCTGTCTGGCAGTTGGCGGCCCTCTATTCCCTTTCTGGCTCCCACAAAAATTATGGGGTGTTCCGGTATTCTGTTTTTGGCCGCTTCGGCCAAAGCCACGGCTGGGTAATAGTGTCCCCCAGTGCCGCCTCCGGTAATTACCAACGCGTTTTTAAAATTCAATTCCATGTCGTCAACCTACAATAATGCGCGATTAGTCCAGGCGAAAATGACAGCCGCAGCTTCGTGAATTTTGCAGAGCCGCTTTCAATATCAGCCGAGCGCAAATAATTCCGTTGCGCAATTCAAGTAATGGCCTGGATACCGGAGCGCTTTTGTAAAACGCTTCAATTCGGTGGTAGAGATAACCAATATCGCTCCTGCCCCTCTGCAAACGGTCTTTTGTCCTAAGAATACCGGCATAATTCCACATGGTGGATCGGATACTGTTCCAGTCCTGTTCAATCAGCAGCGGATCAGGCGTTACCGGATTAACAACCGGCTGCCATGGCCGCAGGGCTGAAGTATCCGACATTGAAACGTGTTTACAATCTTCCACGGCCGCTTGCGCTGAACGGTAGCCCCACAACAGACACTCCAGCAGACTTGAACTGGCTAAACGGTTTGCGCCATGAAGACCGGTACAGGCGACTTCGCCAACGGCGAATAAACCATCCAGGCTCGTGCGTCCATCTAAATCCACATATACGCCGCCGCAAAAATAGTGCGCCGCGGGGACAACCGGCACTGGCTCGCGCAGGGGGTCAATACCCTCCGCGTTACACGCACGAAATACGGTTGGGAAACGCTTCCCCAAATCCATTTTGGCTGTCAGGGGAGATAAATCCAAATAGACGCAGGATTTGCCAGAATGCGCCATCTCTTCAAACATAGCGCGGCAGACTCTGTCCCTTGGGGCAAGCTCCATTTCCGCAGGTTCAAATTTGGCCATAAAGCGGCAGCCGTCAGAGTTGAGCAGATAAGCGCCTTCGCCGCGCAGAGCCTCGGTTAGCAGTTTTCTTTGCCGCCCGGGTATGAAAAGCGACGTTGGGTGGAATTGCATGTACTCGCAGTTGACAATGCGCGCGCTGGCTCTGTAGGCCGCAGCCAGGCCATCTCCTGTCGCTCCGCCAGGATTGGTCGTGTGCATGTATATGTACCCAAGGCCCCCCGTCGCCAGTACAGTTCGCTTGGCTATGGCCGCAACTACTTCGCCCGAATAATGAAGCAAATATGCCCCTTTGACCTGGATGGGGCCATAGGTGGCCAATGGGTCTGTGGAGTGATGGGGAACTGTGATCAGGTCAACCAAGCAAGCCGCTGTCAGTATCTGGATATTAGGGTGATTTGCCACTTTATTGGAGAGAGCCGTCTGAATAGCTTCTCCGGTCGCGTCCTTTACATGATAAATACGCCGCGCGTGGTGAGCCGCTTCCGCAGTGGTTTCCGGCTCACCTGTGACAGCGTTTAAATCAAATGGCACTCCAAGGCGCTTCCATAGAAAATCGCGGCACAGACGCGGCCCTTCGGTGGCCAGCAGATCAACCGCCTCTTTGCGGCAAAGCCCCGCGCCGGCAGTTTCAATGTCTTTGGCAAGCAGTTCGGGGCTGTCGGTGGAATCAGCCAACCCGATAATCCCGCCTTGCGCGTACGCTGTGTTGCTGTCTCCAAGTCTGTCTTTGGCAATCAGGAGGACGCTCGCGCCCAGTTCCGCAGCCCTCAGAGCCGCCGCGCATCCGGCGATTCCAGCGCCAATTACCAATACATCGCAATGAATCACACAGGCACCCGTAATTTAATTCTACAGAACAATCATTTGCTCTCGGTGAAATTACGCTCGCTCAAGCTGACAAATTCCAACGAATAATCATCCAGAGACGTCTGCCATTGTTTTAGCTGGCTTTGAAAAAAATTATAGGCCATCAGGGCGGGAACAGCGGCAACCAAACCCAGCGCGGTAGCCACGAGCGCCTCGGCTATGGGAACGGCCACTGTTACAAGATTGGCGTTGCCCATAGCGCCAATTCGCTGGAACGCCTCAATAATACCCCAAACTGTTCCGAACAGCCCGATAAAGGGGCTTACGGCGGCAACAGTAGCTAAAACACCCATATGCTTTTCCATTCGTCCCATTTCCACGACAGAAGCCCTTTGAAGCGACCGCTCCACAGCTTCCATATTGCGGATATGGGATTTAGAGCCGGGAGGAGAAAGACGGAGTTGATACGTTACTTCCGAATAACCGGCTAAGAAAAGACCCTGTAGCGGACTTAAATTGTACTTGGCTCCATTCTGCTTAAATTCGCGCCAATCGGTAGCTTTGCGGAAAGCGACCCTGAATTTTTCCGAAGCTCTGCGGCTCCGCCGGAACAGAAAAACCTTTTGTAAAATAACCACCCAACTGAAAATCGAAAAAAACAAAAGTATTACCAGCACCACCTTAGCGACTGAGCCGCCATTGATAACGACATCTTTCAGGTTCAAACCTTGCAACAAACCAAAATACATTCCAAATCCTCCCGTGTCAGCAAGTCAATCAATGCTTGCATCTCATTAAACTATAGGATAAACTCAGCATTGCGCAATTTACCAGACACGCTGGCCAAGTTGTGATGTGATTGTGGGAGTCTTACATGCAGGTTCTGGTAATCGGCTCTGGATATGTTGGCTTGGTGGCGGCCGCGGGATTTGCCGATGCCGGTCATCAGGTTATCGGCGTTGATGTTGATTCAACCAAAATTGAGATGCTCAACAAGGGCAAAAGCCCAATCTATGAACCCGGACTCGAAGAGCTTTTAACTAAGCATTTGACGGCAGGTTCCATCAAATTTACTACAGACGTACGTGATGGCATAGCCGTTGCCGACGCCGCGTTTATTTGCGTTGGAACACCCCAAAGCGAAGATGGCAGCGCGGATCTTCAGTACGTCCTGGCCTGCGCCGGTGAAATTGGCGCCGCTATGACGGAATTGAGACCGGAAAGTATACGTCCGTTAATAGTTATTGACAAAAGCACTGTTCCGGTTGGGACCGCAACCAAGGTTTCGGCTGCAATCAGGTCTAAAACCGACAGAGCCTTTGAGGTTGTCTCAAACCCGGAGTTTCTTAGAGAAGGCACGGCGATAGAAGATTTTTTATACCCTGACAGGGTTGTTATTGGCTGTAACACCGATTTTGCCGAAAGCGTCATGCAAACCCTATACAATCCTCACCTGCAAGCGGCTAAACAAAAGAATCCCAACAGCGGGCGCTGGTTCAGGATGGACCCGCAGAGCGCCGAATTGACCAAATATGCCGCAAACGCAATGCTGGCGATAAGAATCAGCTTCATAAATGAAATGGCCAATTTATGCGAAGCTGTCGGCGCGGACATTGACTGCGTAAAAAATGGCATTGGCGCGGATCACCGCATTGGTCCATATTTTCTGAATCCTGGTCCAGGTTTTGGAGGCAGTTGTTTCCCAAAAGACCTTCAGGCTCTGCTCAAAACAGGGCGTGAAAATGGACTGCCGCTCATGTCGCTGAACGCCACGGTCGAGGCAAATCGCCACCAAAAACAGGCGCTGTACCGCAAAGTCTGTCATCACTACAAAATCCGACCCAGCGATCCATACCCGCTTTCTCAAAAACGCATGGCCGTCTGGGGGTTGGCTTTCAAGGCTCATACAGACGATATAAGGGAGAGTACGGCTCTGGAATTGATAAAGAATCTATTGTGCATGGGCGCTGAAGTGGCTGTGCATGACTATGAAGCCATGCCAAACATTGAATGTATTTTTAAAAATAGTATTCAATACGCCAAAACGCCAATCGAAGCCTGTCAAAACGCCGATGCCGTTTTGATATGCACCGAGTGGCCTCAGTACAGTAAAATGGATTTGGACAAAGTTGCTTCAGCCATGAAATCCCGCACAATGTTTGACGGACGCAATCTCTTTAACCCGTATGACATGAAAGCGAAAGGCTGGACGTATCACAGTATTGGCAGACGATCCGATTATTATTCTTGAAATTTAACCCGAAAAGGAGTTCTCATGGGAAATCTGGGCTTTACCGAAATACTTTTGATCGGCGTCGCGCTACTCATTTTCTTTGGCCCCAGCCGATTGCCTGAACTGGGTAAATCCCTGGGCAAAGGAATACACGAATTTAAAAGAGCCACGCGCGAACTAACTGATTCAGTCAAAGAATCCGTTGATTCAATGGAGGATAAAAAGTAAAAGCATATAAAAATACGCGCTCGGCGGGGTGATGTACTAATTTTTGGGTTAATGAGTTATGTCTGAACTTGAGACAAAAACGCGGCAGATGAGTTTTTGGGATCACCTGCAGGAACTGAGGGTGTGCATTATAAGGTGTGTCCTCTATTTCGCCGGTGGTTTTTGTGTCACGTACGCTTTCAGATTTCGTATGTGGGAATGGATACAAAGACCTCTGATGGAAATTTTTAAAATTCAATTAAGACTCCAAGATAAACCCATTACAGAAATCATTGAGCCATACTCATTTACAAGTGTTACCGAGCCATTTTTCTCACTGTTGCGCGTGTCATTTTGGGCGGCCGGTTTTTTGGTCGCGCCGCTGATTTTTTATCAAATTTGGACCTTTATTCGCCCAGGTTTGTATAAACGCGAAAGGAAAATGGTGGTGCCTTTTGTGTTTGTCACAACCTTTTGTTTTTTAAGCGGCGCCGCGTTTGCGTACTTTTTTGCTTTTAAATCAATCGCCGGTATAATGCTTGAAGAAGCGTTTAAAGCTGGTTTGCGCCCCAATTTGAGAATTGATGAATATTTAGATCTGTTTATAACTACAATACTGGGAACAGGTCTTACATTTGAAATGCCAGTTTTAGTATATTTTTTAGCTAGGTTCAGGTTAATTACAGCAAAATGGATGTTAAAATACTGGCGTCACGCAACTATAATAATATTAGTTATCGCTTCATTCATAACGCC
>JAITCJ010000124.1 GCA_031283145.1 Holophagales bacterium
CTGCCCCCCTTTGCCCCCGTGCCGTCCCGGTGAACCTTGACGTGGGTCGCGTCTATCATCAGCCACTCGTAGTCGGGGTCGTCCTTCAGAACCTCCAGGAGCCTCTCCCGCTCGCCGGCGTCCCGCCAGCGGCAGAAGCTGCGGTGCGTGTTGTTCCAGTCGCCGTAGCGGGGCGGCAGGTCGCGCCACACTGGGCGCTTGCGTTACCACACCGTCAACGGCGCGCCGGTCCGCAACACCCAGAGGACGCCGTTGATGAATTTCCTGTTTATGTGTTCTCTGGTCTTTTCCGTTTGTCTCGCTCCCGCGTTTCCATAACGGCATTCAGGAGTTCTTCCGGTTTGACTATTATCATTTCTTTGGTTCTGCGGTCGCGCAATTCGACATGACCGTCTTTTAAACCCTTTGCGCTAACAACGACTCTCAATGGAAAACCCAGCAGGTCGGCGTCCTTGAATCTTACGCCCGCTGTTAAGCCCTCGCGATCGTCCAGGAGTGTTTCAATCCCGTTGGATTCCAAGGTTTTTTCCAGGTTTTCGGCTACGTTTAATATTTCGCTGTTAGCGGGATCCAGGCATAGCAGGTGAACATGGTAAGGGGCCACAGGCCAAGGCCAGATAATACCGTCCGCGTCATAGTTCTGCTCGATAACCGCTGAAATTGTACGAGTAACGCCAAGGCCATAACATCCCATAACCATGGGGATTGCCTTGCCATCCGCGTCTAAATATGTACAGCCCATTGAAGCGGAGTACTTTGTGCCTAATTTAAAAACCTGGCCGACTTCTATACCCCTGAAAGCTTGAAAGCGTCCGCTCTTGCAACGGGGACAGGCGTCGCCCTCTATCGCCATCCTGAGATCAAAAAAGCCTTTGAACTGTTTTAAATCTCTGTCAGGCTTGAAGCCAAAGTGGTGGTAATCGGTTTTATTCGCGCCGCAGGTTAAGTTGTACGCGCCCTCAAGACTTCTGTCGGCGTACATTGGAACGTCCAATTCAACCGGACCTATGAACCCTGACTTAGCGCCGGACAGCCGTTCGGCTTCCTCAAGCGGCACTAATTCCATAGAATCGGCAATTAATAAATTGCGTAATTTGACCAGGTTTGGTTCGTGGTCGCTCCGAATCACAAGGCCAACGTCTCGGGTATTTTCGCCTTTCACAGCGCGGCAGAGATAAAATTTGCTCGCGTGATCCAGTGGCAGACCGTCGTGGTTCTCATCTTTGAAAGCGCGAGCTTGTTCTTCCATAGCGATAATGCCGGGCGTGGAAAAGTGGGCTTTCATCAGCGGGTGTTCCGCTTCTTGCGGGTAGGCCCAAGGAAGCTGGGGAGCTTCTGTTTTTTCCATGTTGCTGGTGTAATCGCAGGAATCGCAGGAAAGAATAGCGTCTTCGCCCGAACCTGCCAGGACGTGAAATTCATGGGTAAAGGAACCGCCTATAGCGCCGCTGTCAGCTTCAACGGGTCTGAATTTAACACCAACACGGCTGAATATTCTTTTGTAGGCGTTGAACATCACCCAATATTCACGGTCGGCGTCTTCGTTGTTTATATGAAAGGAATAGCCGTCTTTCATAATAAATTCGCGGCAACGCATCAAGCCAAAGCGGGGCCTGATCTCATCGCGGAATTTACCCTGAAATTGAAACAGATTTATCGGTAATTGCTTATAGCTTTTAATGGTGCGGCGCACTATGTCGGTTATGACCTCTTCGTGCGTGGGGCCAAGGCAAAAATCTCCGTCTTTTCTGTCCTTAAAACGCAGCAGTTCTTTGCCGTAAAATTGCCAGCGGCCTGACTCCTGCCATAGTTCGGCAGGCTGGACGGCAGGCATCAGTAATTCCTGACAGCCGTCCGCTTCCAGTTCTTCCCTGACTATTTGCTGGAGCTTCTGGATACTGCGATGCGCTAATGGCAGATAATCATATATTCCCGCCGCCAGTTTCAGGATCATACCGGCGCGCATCATTAACTGCTGGCTTATTACATCCGCGTCTTTGGGGACTTCTCTCAATGTGTGAATAAGTGCTCGGCTTTGCTTCATTTTGTATCCGCTGGGTTCAGATTCCCGTTATGACAAGATGCTCTGAACTATCTGGTTCGCCGTCTTGCCATCGTAATTGCCGCCGTGTGTAACTTGCAGGGTTTTCATGACCTTGCCTGTGTCTTTTTTGGTCTGCGCGCCAGTTTCTGCTATGGCGGCTCTGACCGCGCTTTCCAGCGCCTCGCCCTCAAGCATTGCCGGCAGATATGTTTTTAAAATTTCAATTTCAGCCGCCTCTTGCTCGGCCTTATCCGAGCGGCCGGCTTTAGTGAATTGCTCAACGCTGTCTTCCCTCGACTTAATAAGGCGCTTGAGAACGGTCAATGCTTCGGCGTCAGAGAGTACCCCCTGAGGTCCCAGTCCCTTGGCCACAGCCTCATTGCGATAAGCGGTTAACGCTGAACGCAGAACCAGCGTCCGCGCCGAATCTTTTGCCAACATTGACGCTTTTAAATCAGATTGCAGGCTGTCCAGCATAATTGCTCCACAAAAAACACAAAATTATATCCGGTCAGCGCCCGCGATTTTTTTACGCGTTTCCATTATTTCCAGGTTGTCGGGAAACGCGGCAAGGCCTAAATTGAGGACATGCACAGCTTCTTCCAAGTCTCCCTGGCTATTCAGCACTTGCGCCACGAGCATGTGCCAGATGCCTTGCCCGCCTTTTGGTACCGCCTGTATGGCGTGCCAGGCGTCTTGAGCGACTCTGGCGTCTTTGCGCTTTGCGGACATGCCAACCAAAAATTCCCATAGCTTTTGATCCCGCGCGTTCTGGTCCAGACCCGCTTCCAATATTCTGCGCGCGTTTTCCGTGTCTCCGTCATCGTCAAAAATTTTGGCCAGACGGATAAAAGACGCCGTATAGTTTGGGTCCGCGTCAATGGAGAGCAGACAAGTATCAACGGCTTCCTGAAGCCTGCCCAATTCTTGCAGAGCTTCCGCTTTCAGTTCCAAAACAGCGGGGTCGGGTTCAGCGCCATTGTCAATCGGCGCTAGAAATTCCAGAGCTTCATCAGGTTTTCCGGTTGAAACCAGCGCTTTGGCGCCTCCCAAATACACCAATGCGGGCGCGCCGCCTTTCAGTTTCAGATATGTCCGAGCGGATTCCAAAACCGTCAGCCAGTCCTCCAACATAAGGGCTTCTTGCAGCACATTGCCGTGCGCGATTGGGTCATTCGGGTGATCCTCGGCTTCCCGCTTGGCCAAATCCAAATATATAGGCTGTTTGTCTAAATCGCGCCGCGAGTCAATTTTGCCGAAATGATGAATAGTGGCATTTAAAAGCGTCGCTTTATGACCATGCTCCTTAAACCACTGCTCCACCGACTCATGTACGCGCCCAATATAAATAGGCGAATCCTGTCTGCGGAACAAACGCAGGCTCTGTTGGGCTATATAGTGACTGCACGATGCCGATGGCTCAAAAGTGCCATCGTTCAGTTTAGCGGTACCGCCGGGGCCAAAGAGCGAGCCGCTGTTCAGGTAATTCCGAATACACAGCTTGTATCCTATGGCGCTTGGATCGAGTATGGCCTGTCGTATGATTTGGTGTTCTTCGGTGTTCAACAACTCATCCGCGTCAAGCGCCAATATCCAATCGCCGGTACACAGAGACAGTGATTTATTCCTCGCTTCGGCAAAATTTCCCGTCCAAGCGAACCGTTCGACACTCGCGCCATGAGAAGCCGCTATTTCCATGGT
This sequence comes from Holophagales bacterium, assembly GCA_031283145.1. Classification (GTDB taxonomy): domain Bacteria; phylum Acidobacteriota; class Holophagae; order Holophagales; family Holophagaceae; genus WRHW01. The sequence continues at coordinate 3,746 of JAITCJ010000124.1, forward strand.
TTTATCCACTGAACCGGTATCAACAATAATCATCTCGTCAACCAGGTCCTTTGCAGAATCAAGGCACGCCCCCAGATTTTGGGCTTCGTCTCTGACAATCATAGCTAATGACAACTTCATCGTGTCTCTCCGCCTTAGTTTATATTGTATAGCAAACATACCTTAAAAACAGAGCGCAGCCTGTTTTTCTGCTCTGTTTGCTATATAATCAGTTTTATAGTCTGGAGAAAAGCATGGATCGTCTGACTGTTTGTGGCGGTGCCGGTCTGAATGGCAAAATACCAATATCCGGAGCCAAAAACGCCGCGCTTCCATGTCTGGCCGCGTCATTGCTCGCGGCCAAAGAAATTGCGCTCACACATTTACCGGCTGTAGCTGATATTCGCACAATGATAAAGGTCTTACAAGCTCTGGGTTGTGATGTCTCTGCTGACAAATCTGAAGATGGTTTTGAACTGTCAGCCATCATCAAGACCGATGGTCTTAAAAACAGCGAATTTAAGGCTCCCTACGATCTGGTCAAAACAATGCGGGCTTCAATACTCGTTTTAGGACCTCTGTTGGCAAGATTTGGCAGGGCGTCAGTCAGTTTGCCGGGCGGATGCGCCATTGGAGCCAGACCGGTAAATCTGCATCTGGACGCGTTGCAGCGCATGGGGGCGGAGATACGCATTGACGGCGGCTACGTAGAGGCTTCTGTCACCAATGGCCGCCTTGTTGGAATTGACCACACATTTGACAAGGTGAGTGTAGGCGCTACAGAAAACATTATGATGGCGGCTTGCCTGGCCAAAGGTACCACGGTTTTAAGAAACGCCGCCGTAGAGCCTGAAATCGGAGACCTAGCCCGAATGTTACAAGCAATGGGCGCTGGAATTGAGGGCATAGACACGCCGGTTTTGACAATACATGGAACAGATTCCATGAGCGGCTGCCGTTACGCTGTTATCCCAGACCGAATTGAAGCCGGAACGTTTATATGCGCACTCGCCGCAACGGGCGGCGATGTCACGCTGGAACGAGCGGCTCCGGATGATTTAAGGCCGCTGATTGACCTCATGACAAGGATTGGCTGCGATATTGATGAGATTGAAGATTGTGACAAGCGGGATGGCGCTACTTTCAAGCGTATGCGCGTCCACAGAGAGGCTGGCAGAGTTCTAAAGGCACGAGATGTAAGTACAGCGCCCCATCCCGGCTTTCCAACCGATTTGCAGGCCCAGGTAATGGCTGTAATGACACAGGCGGCCGGAATCAGCATTATAAAAGAAACCATTTTTGAAAACCGTTTTCAGCACGCTATGGAATTGGAGCGACTTGGCGCCAACCTGCGCGTTGAGGGCAATACTGCTATAGTGGCCGGTTTGTCTCCATTGACAGGATGCACAGTCATGGCTACAGACCTTCGCGCCAGCGCCGCGCTTGTAATAGCGGGGCTTGTAGCGAATGGGGTTACTACAATAGACCGCATTTACCATCTGGACAGAGGCTACGCGGGTATTGAGCGCAAACTGCAGGCAGTTGGAGCAAAAGTTCAGCGCGTCAAAGGCGGACGGGTGTAGTCTATATATGTGTTTGAGGAAACCATGCAAGGTGATTTGAAAGTATTTTCAGGTTCCAGTCATAACGGGTTAGCCGCCGGCATCGCGTCCCACATTGGTATCCCGCTTGGAAAGACCCGAATCAACCGCTTCTCCAATGAGAACATCAAAGTAAAAATCGAAGAAAACGTCCGCGGAGCCGATGTCTTTGTTGTTCAGACGTCCTGTCCGCCCGTGAGTGACAACTTGGTGGAAATGCTGATCATGCTGGATGCCCTTAAATACTCCAGCGCGTCAAGGATCACGGCTGTTTTGCCCTATTTTCCATATGCCCGTTCCGACAAGAAAGACGAATCCCGCATTTCAATAACAGCTCGTCTGGTAGCTGATCTATTGCAAACCGCCGGTGCTGACCGCGTTTTGACAATGACGCTCCATGCCCCGCAAATTCTGGGTTTTTTTCGGAATCCGGCGGATCAGTTAATGGCGCATCCCATTCTGATCAACTATTTCAAACAAAAAAACCTGTCAGATACAGTTGTGGTGGCCACTGACGCAGGTTCTGCAAAATTCGCGGGACATTTCGCCAAACGTATTGGAACCCCAATGGCTCTCATTGACAAACGCCGGACAGACGACACAGAAAGTCCGCAGAGCGTCGCCCTGATTGGTGATGTCAGTGGGAAAGACGTGATAATCTACGATGACGAAATCGCCACTGGCGGCTCAATTCGCGGAGCCGCCCGCATACTACGCGATTTTGGGGCAAAAGAGGTCTGTGTCGGCGTGACACACGGAGTCCTCTCCGGCAACGCGGCGGAAATTCTCAATAAAGCTGATTTAGACGAATTAGTCGTAACAGATACTATACCCATCACCGAACCCAAACTGTCATCCATAAAAAATCTGAAAATTTTAACAACAGCGCCATTGTTCGGCGAAGCCATCAAGCGCATACACGCCGGACTGAGCCTAAGCGAACTGATGGAGGCGTAAGAGTTCGTTCCATTAAGATACGGCATTAGTAGCTTTCCCATGTTATATTGAAAACCAACAGTGAGGTTGCGTGTGAAAATACTTATACTAGGCGTCAATGGGTTCATCGGCTCGCATATCACGGATCGCATCCTGGGCGGCACTAATTGGGAGATCTATGGAATGGACCTGGCCGCGAACAAAGTGGCCGAAAACCTGGACAGTTCTCGCTTTCACTTTGTGGAGGGCGATATTTCAATCAGCAAGGAATGGATTGAGTATCATGTAAAGAAGTGCGACGTGGTACTGCCTCTGGTAGCCATAGCCACGCCTAAGGTATATGTTACCGACCCATTGAGAGTGTTTGAACTGGACTTTGAGGAGAATCTGAGGGTCATCAGGCAGTGCGTCAAGTACAACAAGCGTATAGTGTTTCCCAGCACTTCCGAGGTTTATGGGATGTGTACAGACAATGAGTTTGATGAGGAAGCAAGCCCGCTTATAACAGGCCCGATCCCCATGAACCGATGGATATACAGCACTTCCAAGCAGTTGTTGGACCGCGTTATTTGGGCGTACGGCTTCCAAAAGGGTTTGAAATTTACGCTTTTCCGTCCTTTTAACTGGATGGGACCGAAACTCGACAGCCTGAATACGGCAAAAGAGGGGAGCAGCCGCCTGGTGACGCAATTCAGTTGGAACCTGTTCAACGGCGAGCCGCTGAACCTGGTTGACGGGGGTCACGCCCACAGATGCTTCTGCGATGTGAGCGACGCAATGGACGGATTGATGGCCATTCTGCAAAACGAGGGCGGGAGAGCCGACGGAAAGATATTCAATATCGGCAATCCAGATAACGACAAGAGCGTACGCGAAATAGCCGAGCTGATGATTGATATTTGGAAGTCTCACCCATTCCGCAAAGAGCGCGGGCTTCCGGAAGGCGCGACTATTGAAACGGGCAGCGGCGCGTTCTATGGCAATGGCTACCAGGACGTTATGCGCAGAACGCCGAATATCAGACGCATGCAAGAGACATTTGGTTTCCAGCCAAAAGTGGGCATTAAAGAATCTCTCGAAAAAGCCATAAACTTTTTTGTAGAAGAACATAAGTCGTTGGAAAAAATTGTGGAAACCGAAAACTGATCATTAATCTATGAGACAAAAAGAGCGTTGGCAGTTTTTTTTGACTTGGCTTGCCCTTGGGGTGCTTCCTCTCTTCCTGCGACCCCTTTGGCAGCCTGATGAAGGCAGGTACGCCGAAATTCCTAGAGAAATGATTGCGACAGGGGACTGGCTGACACCCCATCTGAACGGTGTTCTATATTTTGAAAAGCCTCCGCTTCAATACTGGCTTTCGGCGATTTTCATGAAGTTATTCGGCGAATCAGCCTTTGCCGCCCGTTTGCCCTTAGCCCTGGCCGCGTTTTTGACAATGTACGCCGTATGGCGCCTTGCCAGACGATTGGGCAGCATTCGGCCCGTATGGGCTTCTTTTACAGTTGTGTCGTGCTTATTAGTGTATGCCTGCGGTCAAATTCTCACACTGGACGCCCTTTTCAGTTCGATGTGCGTTTTTTCGCTGACAGCGATTATAGAAGCCGTCAGCCTGCGCTATCGTGAGGCGGGATCTGAGCCGAAAGAAGAAGATACGCTTCTCACGGTAGCCGTCGCCCCGCGCTACATTAAGTCAAATGTCAAAGCAATTTTCGGATGGACACTTGTCGCTTTTGTCAGCGCCGGATGCGCCCTTTTGACAAAGGGGCCGGTGGTCATAGTCCTCATCGGCGGCGCGCTGTTGTTAAGCCTGCGCTTTGCGTGGAGCAACGCCAAATTGCGTTCCGCGCTGCTGACAACCATTTTTTCGCCTTACGGCTGGCTGGTGTTCGCTTTGATCACCGTTCCGTGGTTTGTTATGGTCAACAACGCCAACCCTGGACACGCTAATTTCTTTTTCTATACAGAACACTTT
>JAITCJ010000145.1 GCA_031283145.1 Holophagales bacterium
ACGAGCCAAGCGGATTCCGATTTTGCCAAGGTACTCCAGAAAACGCCTGGTCAGCAGGGGGTTCCCATGCAGGTGAAATTCCACGATGTCCTGTCCTGTATAAGAATTGGGGGACGGGAAGTACATCACCAGCGCCCGCTCTGAATACCCAGTCCATTTCAGGAGTCTCAGAGCGGCTATTCTTGGTCCTGGCAACTCGACAATCGGTTTCAATATCCGAGCAAGGTCATAGCCGGACACTCTGACAACGGCCACCGCTGACGGGAGCAATGGTGTAGCGGGGGCGCAAATCGGCTCCATTGCTTTCTCAGCTTTTACGCAATACCTTCAGACTTTTGTGTGCTCCAAACCCCTCGCTGTGTGTCTCCAAATCGCTTTCATCTCCGATGGTCAAATGTATCCAGCGGCGTTCTTTTGGCGTGAGGGAAGAGAAAACATAGCTACCCGTTTCTCTGGCTTTTTGCGCGGCTATGTTTGCCATAGCGATCATTTCGCGCATACGGAAAAGTCTGGCGCCTTTGACATCTAAATAAACCAGCCTAGAACCATCCTTTTCTCCCTGTGCTTCCTGCAACAGGAATTGAAGCGCGTCCAGTGGATGGGATTTGTCGGAAAGCAGATACAGAGCGTCCTGGCCAATCAGAGACATTCGATTGGGGAATAAAAGTTCGTTGCCTGATTCTTCAAACCTGGTTTCAATATCAAATCCAAGATAGCCGCACCATTTTTTGGCTAACGCGGGTATTTCCTCTAATGGCGTAGCGTGGCGCATATGTACCTCAGAGAACAACCGGCTGGGGTTTGTAGTTTCTCATCAGCCACCAGGTTTGCCCCATGCCGACAATGTTGAACATCAGATAGTAGAGCGTCAGACCCGAAGGCGTGTACGCAAAGAAAAAACCCATCATCACTGGCATGAGAACCATCATCATTTTTCGCTGCTGCGGATCGCCCATCGGTGGGGTGATGGCCTGCTGAATAAGCATAGTACCCACCATAAGGGCCGGTAAAATAAAATATGGGTCTGAGGATGAAAGGTCTTTAATCCAAAAAATCCAGGGAGCGTGACGCAGCTCAAAAACATTTTGAAGCATGGACCAAAGCGCCATGAAGACAGGCATTTGAATGAGTATTGGCAGACAACTGCCCATTGGGTTGTGGCCGTTCTTTTTATAAAAGGCCATCAGCTCGCGTTGCATTTCCTGCTTTTTGGCCATGTCGTTGCCAAATTTCTGATACTTGGCCTGTATCTTTTTTTGATAAGGCTCCAAATCCTTTTGCCGCAGCATTCCCATTGTTGTTTTGGTGTTTAACGACCACAGCGACAGGCGAACCAGCAAGCTGAACACTGTGATAGCCCAGCCCCAGTTGGGAATAAATTTTTGTATGTACCGCAGTACAATAAACAGGAATTTGGCAATCAAACCAAAGAACCCAAAGTCCATCACTTGCAGAAAAGCCTTCCCCTTTTCCGGCTGTCCGGCGGGGTGAAAAGCGGCAAGGTGTTCGGCTTGTTTAGGGCCAAGATAAAGTCTGGCCACGGCGTTGCCATCCGCGTCCGGAGCCGCGTGATAGCCCGGATACCAGGCTGTGTCCCTCTGCGGCATCTGAGAGGAATCCCAAATAGCGGTGAAATAATGAGCGGTCTGCCCTTTGGAAGTTTGAATACCGGCGTCTAAACCTAAGCGAGACGCGACCGGCGGCAGTTCTTTACGCTTGCGCCCTAAAAACTTGAACCACGGGTCTGTCAGAATGTTATCCCATTTAACGGCATGGATTTTTTTGTCCTCTATGGTAAAAACCCTCCCGTTTTCCAATCCTTTGAACGGGCTTGCGGGATACGTCCGGCCGGTAGCGGAATCAACGACCTGCGGAATATCGTTAGTGCTATGAATTAAATATAGGCTTTGCTTGGCGGAAGAATGCCAGTTCACATCAAGGATAAATCCATCGTCAGGCAGATAATAGGTTAGGCGGTCGCCGTTTTGGCTGGAGAAAGTTATTGCCTTGCCGTCTGCTTCTTCCGTAACTTCCGGCGTACCTGTGAATACTGTATTGATTGCGCCGCCAATGCCCAAAAATTCGGCGGAGGCGAGTTTCCCGTCCGCTTCTCTGATCTCTTTAGGGAAAAAATCTGTATCGTATTGTTTCCACGTCGCTTGAATCAATGCGCCGTCATACTGCCGCCAGGTCAATTCCAAAAAATCATTGCCGGCTATGAACCTTGCATGTCTGTCTATAGGCTCAACGTCTATTTGCGGCGGGACACTTTTTGCTCCGGCGGGCTTTGCCTGCTGTTGGTTTGGAACGGGTAATACAGAATTGGTTTCGGGCTGTACTTCCGCCGGACCTGGTATTACCGGGTTCATCACCGGCGAATTGAGTTCGGGCGGCGGCATATTTTTTTTGGTCAGCCAGGAATAACCAAAGAGCAGTATCATGCTGAACAATACGAAAAAGATGAGGTTTTTTTTATCACTCATACATGCCTCAAACTACTCAGAGATAACTTTATCTGTTTTTCGATATCCCGGTACTCAATCCGGCATCCTTTTGAATTTTTCAGGGCAGGACGAACCCATAAGACAAATTTGGCGCTTGAAAGGGCGGGGGTCTCCCGCAAAACCGCCAGGAAAGCCATACGCACTCTTCGGCGAAACTGATTCCTGACTACGGCGGTTCCCGTTT
>JAITCJ010000163.1 GCA_031283145.1 Holophagales bacterium
TTAACAGCATGTCCCGCCACGCGCCAAGTTCGGGACGCGTTGATTAGCGTTGGCGGAGATCCCATGTTGTGCGGTTCCGGCAGTTGCTGGGCCGCGAGGTTTATGGATAAAGCCGAGCGTGATACGGCCATGCGAAAATTATCAGATCAGCATTCAGGATGGCGTTTTTATAGCCAACAAACCTGAAATGATACCAAATCACATTGCTGTTGTGCAAAAGCGGTAGCGTAACATGCCGCAAATAGCCGCATTTGCACGACCATTTGTAGCATTGGCAATGGGAAATGGTATGATGGATATAGGCCGTTCAAAAAACATATGGAGACCCATGCCAGATGGATCAGTAAAGATGGAATCGCATGACAGTATTATTGAAAAACATGAAAGTAAGGCTTATAAAACTGATTCCAAAAAATTGACTATAATAGCGCGAGGGGTTCTTCATAAATTTAATCTAATAGACCTATAAGAATCGCAATGAGCCAGAGAAAGAAAAGAACCATAGCCACAGTACGTTTTTTTCTTTTTCTTTCATTCTCCTCCGCCACTCGGCATTCTTTAGCCAGAGCGCCAGCGTCCTTATGGCCTGGGATGGAAGCGAATTTTTCGAGGGCGTAAACAAAATTGCGTGCGTCCTTTGCCGCAACAGCTTCTTGATAAATACATTCTGATCGGCATTTTTCGATAAGAGCATCAAGAGCATCGGCATTTATCAGCCCTTTGATTTTGGCAAATCTGGACAAAAGCTCCTTTAATTCATTTGAATTTTTCACTGAGTCAATTAATGAAACAGCTTTGTTGTATCGCCATTCCTGTATAGTCTGTTCATAACCCTGTAAAACAGCGCGGTATTCTGAGGCCGCGAAACGTAATGCCTTTTGAAAATCACCGATTTGGTCAATCGGGGTTTCCAAAAACAACTGCTCTTGATTTTCAGACCAACCATTCTGGGATGGCGATAGAGATTTTTCTGTGGGGAGTTTCAGAGTTACCAGAAGTTTTCCCACATAGGCTCTTGAGTTCTCTGGATCGAGGTTAAGCGCCTGCTCCAATAGTTCATTGGCTTTATGCCAGTCTCCATCTTCCAAAACAATGAAAGCTCGCCTCAGCATGGCATCCGACGCTGATCCTGGCGATACTGAACTCACAGCGGACACAGTGGTCGTGTCAGTGCCGTTGTTGCCCGACAGCACTTTTTTTATGCCCCTTATTAAATCCTGCACAAAGCCGATCTTCGACATGTCTTGGCTCTGCAACATGGACAATTCACTTGGCAGATCATAGGCGTCCATACCCTGATAGCAGGGAATCAACATCTTGTTTCGGTCTTTCTTCATAAGCGCAAGGTAACGGCTCCATTCGTTCCTTACCCACACGGCGTTGAGATGCTCTGGCACTGTGCCAATTACCAGCATGACTTTCGAGCTGTTAAGGGCAGCGAATATGTATGGCTCGTAATCCTGTCCGAGTTTATCCTCAAGGGTGATTCTTGAGAAAAATACTTTATAGCCTTCGTTGACCAGTTGATAATACACATCCTGGGCTAGGGCGCTGTCTTTCGAGCGGCTGCCGCCATCAGTGGTTTCTTTATAACAGATGAAAACATCATAGGGCTTTTCCTCTGATGAAACCGCCAGGATGCCTTTTTGTATTTCGCTGATACTCTTGGCTTCTTGTTCGTAGAGATTCCGTGTGTATCCGTCCGGCGCGTTTTCCAAAGCGGTCAGGTAGTCTATGTCCGCCAGTATTGAATTGCTCTGAACTCGGTGGCAGGTGGGGACTTGTTTGCGTGTTACCGGGTCTTCCACATACTCAATGCCATACTTTGACAGCACAAGACCCCAGTGGGCTTCAGATTCCGCGCTGTCCAGACTCAGTATGTTTTCATAGGCTTTAACAGCCTGATCAAAGTCGCTTTTTCTGCGGAAGTGGTTGGCACGGTTGAACAGGTTTACTTTTTGTTCATCCGAAGCTCGCGGCAAAGTCATTGTTGTGCCGCAGTGGTCACAGGTTCCGAATGTCTGTCCGGCATTCGGCTCTATGTCACCACCGCACATTTTGCACTTGAATGGTGTCATTACGCAACACTCCTTAAAACTTACTTCATCAACTTCACTTGGCTGTTTCTGTCCTTAATCTGTCTGTGGAGTGTGTTACATAGAATCGTAACGTTTTGCTCGTCACCTTTTCCAATTGCTTGCTGAATCAGCGCAACACTGTCTTTGATTGCGTTTTCAAAGGACGTGAGCGCGGGATTGCTCATGGGGTCTGAATAGCGGATGGCATCTGCGGCTCTCTTTATTTCGCTTTTCAATGAGGGCAACCTTTCCGCAACAGCTTCCAAATCAGCAACCAGGGACTTCAGATTAATTACTTTTTCACGAACTTCCGCCTCACGCTGTTCGATAATATCTTTGCCTGCGTTCAGTGAAATCAGCAATACAGCGGTAAGCGCCAGAAAAACTATGTGTATAAGGACAAACCATCTTATAGGAACAGACCAATTAAACCAACTTTCGCAAACAATGAATACTGCCGAAAAAGCAACCTCGGTGATCAGATACCTCCAGATATGCAGAGGAAACGCGGCAAACCACGGATAGGCTTTCTTGAGTTCCAGTAAATACAAGCTGCCAAAGCACAATATAGCGATGCCTATAATTGCGAATACATATCCGGTAATGAACAATTGTGTGGCATCCGCGACAAGGAAGAACATTGAGGCCACAGCCGCCATAATCGCGGAAATGAGTAATATGTTTGTTCTGTTGTTAAATCTCATATTATTGACCCTTGTCTTTGAGGTTTTTGCCGCATTCAGCGCAGAACTTACAGTTTTCAGGAATCTGCGCGCCGCAAGCGGGGCATTCGAGAATCAACTCCGTTCCGCATTCAGCACAAAATTTGCCCTTTGCGACTGTTTTTCCACAGATGGGGCAAGTTATTTCGTTTTCACTTCGCAGCGTAACCTTTTCTCCGCATTCCAAACAGAATTTGGCGTTTGGCGGCAAGGGGCTATGGCATTTGTTACATTCAAGAGCGGCTGTTCTTGTTGTCGGCGCTGCTGGTTGCGGCGCGTTTAGGTTGGACATTGAACCCATGGTCGGTCCCATAGCGTTCTGTACCACGCCGCCAACCATTGGGCCTACGGCTCCGCCTATGCCTGTCATCATGCCAAGCCCTATGCCCAGATTGCTCATTTGTCCGACGCCTTGGTTGGACGCTACGCGCTCCGCTACATCAAAGCCGCGCTCATCTTTATATGTATAACCTTCTAAGGCTCGCTTTTGAGCTAAACCCTCAGCTTCAATTACCATGCGCTTGGCTTGTGTTTGCTGATCCACCACTTCGACTTGCTGGCGCAGTTTTGCTTCGGCGACATCGGCATATTGCCTGAAGTGAAGCTCTTTGAACTTCTGATAGAGTCTGTCGTCCTCAGGTTTGATTATGGTGGTGACAAAGAATCTCTCCAGTGACACACCATAATCTGAAAAATCAGGCGCAAATGTCCTGTGGAGAGCTTGGGATATTTTCAGTAAGTGCTCGTCAATCTCAAAAATGTTGATTCTTTCGGTCTTAACAAAAGTGGCGAGGTGGTTCTTTATACGCGTCATTAAGAACGCTCGGAATTTCTGTATGAGGCTTTGCTGGGTTATCCCTATTTCAGCGCCAACGATGTTTACCAGCAGCTTTCGTGAGTTTTCAACGCGCAGACTCATTTCGCCTGATGCGCCTATTTGTATTGGAAAATTATAGGTCGGCTCCAAATACTCCAGTCTGCTGTCAGTACCCCACTTTATAGCCATCTGCTCGGTCTTGTTTATAAAATAGATCTGACAGTGAAATGGTGTTTGACCGCCTGTGAGTTTTGAAAATAGCTTGCCGATAAGAGGAAGGTTCTGAGTTTCAAGCGTGTGCCGCCCAGGGCCGAAAAGGTCAAGCGCCTGCCCGTTCATGTAGAACAAGGCTTCCTGGCTCTCGTGGACAATAAGCTGTGTGCCTGTGTTGAAGTCCTCAGTTGGGTGCTTCCATATGAAAGTTGTGTTATCGCCTTCGTATTTAATTACATCCGCTAATTTGATTGTCATGGCTAATAATCCTTGTGAATGGTCTATATCCGTATCCCAGTACACTGTGATTATCGCACACAATGCGACCTGCCGCGCTTGTCCTTCCTGCCGAGCAGCTTTTGTTTCTTGCTGGGTTTCCTAAATGCCCCGGCCAGACAAATTGCATGTACTATAGAGCCCCCCCAAAGAGGGGGATTAAGGTTTAGTTGAACAAAATGCCTAAGAGCGTCCCATTCTTATGAGTTTTAACAATTTAGATATGTAAAGGCACACTATGCACCAGTTCTTCAGCCTCTGGAACAGCATGCGGCAGCATTTGATACCCCAAATAGAAGAAAATGTGGATATTTTGTCAGAAAAAGAAAACGAGTTTGTGCGTATAGCAGAGCTTGCGTCAGTGGACAAATTCATCAAAGAATACAAGTGGCTCGGCAACGGTAGGAAGCTGCACTACGGAAAGTCTATCGTGTTGACATTTATAGTTTGTTAGGCGGGTACTCCCGCCGTTAAACAAGCAATAAAAGGGAAAATGCTATATCGTCATTTGACGAGCAATGTTGGCTGACGGACGGCCATGTGGGGCAAAAAAGAAGCTTCCAACACGCAGAACAATAAAAATTACTTTGAAGTTTTGCGAATGGCTCAAACGATTGCGACTCGGCATTACAGCGCTTGGATACCGCACTGAAAACCTTCATATTCAAATCGCGGAACGAAATTTTGATATGAAACCGCTATATCATACCAGTTCCCATTGCCAATGCTACAAATGGTCGTGCGAATGCGGCTGCTTGCGGCATGTTGCGCTACCGCCTTTGCACAACAGCAATGTGATTTGGTATCATAGCTATTCTGTTTATTGGAGGTTATATGCCTTTCAAAGATGAATGCGGCGTTTTTGGCATATCGAATCAACAAGAAGCGGCTAAACAGGCATATTTGGGTCTGTACGCCCTCCAGCATCGCGGGCAGGAGGCGACAGGTATTTGCGCCCGCGAAAATGGCCATTTGCGCCTACACAAAGCACAAGGCTATGTCGCTGATGTATTCTCCGAATCGGTTCTGGAATCGCTCCCAGGCGACACAGCAATAGGACACACACGTTATTCCACTCATGGAGGCAGCCTTTCTTCCGCCGCCCAGCCTTTTCTCGTTCATGGACGCTTTGGCCAATTAGCGCTATGCCACAATGGCAACCTGTTAAATACTGAATCTTTCAGAAATCGCTTGCTCATTAATGGGCACACCTTTGCAAGTCCTTCGGATTCAGAAGTCATCATAGCCCTTATAAACACCGCCAAGGCTGACACTTTAGAAAGCGCTGTGGAAGAAGTACTACAGCAGATTCGCGGCGCGTTCAGTCTTTTGATTCTATCCGAGAAACAACTGATTGCCGCGAGGGACCCACACGGTCTGAGACCGCTCGCAATGGCTAAATTGGACGACGACTCAATCGTGTTTGCCAGTGAATCATGCGCTTTCGATCTTTTGGGCGCGGATTACACGCGCGAAGTAGAAGCGGGAGAGATGATAGTTTTAGGTCCCGACGGCTTGCAAAGCCGTTTCCCAACAAAAAAACGCGGCGCGAAGCCATGCGTCTTTGAACACGTCTATTTTGCCCGTCCTGACAGTTTAGTATTCAGCCGCAACGTTATGGCCACGCGCCGCGAAATGGGCCGACATCTGGCGCTACAGCATCCTGTGGACGCCGATATTGTGGTACCGGTACCTGACAGCGGTGTTCACGCGGCATTGGGTTACGCGGAACAGAGCGGGATTCGCTTTGAGTTTGGGATGATTCGCAATCACTATGTTGGACGTACGTTTATTGAGCCAAAACAGAGCATTCGCAGTTTTGGCGTAAAAGTAAAGCTCAATCCCGTGCGGGACCTGCTCAAGGGTAAGCGGGTGGTGCTGATTGATGACAGCATAGTCCGCGGCACCACATCCAAGAAAATCGTGGGAATGGTCAGAGGCGTCGGCGCGGCGGAAGTTCACATGAGAATCAGCAGTCCGCCCACAACCCATAGTTGCTTTTACGGCATTGACACCCCAACCAGAGAACATCTGATTGCCAGTCATAAATCCAAAGACGAAATACGTGATTTCATTGGCGCGGACTCACTGGATTTTTTAAGCATGGAGGGCCTCCAAAAGGCCATGGGTGATATGGCCGGTCAAGGCTTTTGCTACGCCTGCTTCAACGGCGATTACCCTGTTCCTGTTGAACAGACGAATTTCGCGTGTTAGCCGTTGTTGGACCCACCGCGTCCGGCAAATCAAGTGTCGCCGTGGAGATAGCGAAAAAAAACAACGGAATCATTATAAATGGCGACCCATTTCAGGCATTCAGAGACATACCAATAGGCACGGGACAGCCGAGTATTGATGAACAACATGAGATACCGCACATTGGCTATGGCGAATTGCCGCTGGAATACATATTAAATCCATCCAGCTTTGGCGCGCTGGTAAGAGACCGGCTGGACTCAGCGCAAAAAACCAACAGAATCCCCATTCTGGTAACGGGGTCAGGACTTTATTTAAAGGGAATATGGAATCAATTAGACAATTTGCCCGACGTACCAAGAAAAACTGTAGAAAAGGCGCACGGCTTGTGCCACCGGCTTGGCTCCCCTGCCCTTCATCGCTATTTAAATAGCGTTGATCCGATTCGCGCCTCACAGCTTCATCCAAACGACGGCTCACGAATACAGAGAGCTATAGCGCTGCATATCGCAACGGGCGCGTGTCCGAGTAAATTGTTATCCGGCCAAAATAGGATTGTTCCGCAAAATTGGCAAGTCTTGCTGGTGTTGCCTCAGCGCGAAGCCATGCGGGATCGCATAGCGAGACGCGTGAAAAATATGATTCGCGCGGGTTGGCAGAACGAAGTCCGGCAAATCAAACAAGCAGGACTTGTACAGCACCTCCGACGCCTGCGCCCGCTGGGGTATGACGTGTGGCTGGACGACCCAGACCCCGAAACGGCGGAGCAAAAAATAGTTCAGGCCACGCAAGCCTACGCGAAACGACAGGTGACGTGGTTCAGGAATCAACTGCCTGAAAGCGTATTGAAGCTCGACCCCGATGATGAAATCGGTTCCATATCAAAGTTGCGGAACGCAATTTTGATATGAAAGTTTTAAAGCAGACTCCGAGCGCTGTAAATTCTTTTTGTTTCACTGTATAGCCAATCAACGGGACCTATCCCAAAAACAACATAAAATATGTTTGAACCAGCCTAAATATTTTCTGTAAATAGGCATCTGGGAAAGCACTCCCTACAAACCTGAAAAACAGGCCGCGCTCTGTTTTTCAGGTTTGTTGACTATAAAAACATCCTAGAATTGAAATTATAAGGGGGTAATTATGCCGCTTCTTGACATGAATCTGGCCAGGGACGGAAATATCTGTTTTTGGACATCATCGGTGGGGCGAAAACTGTTGATGGCCGTAACGGGCTTTGTATTTATAGGTTTCGTCACAATTCACATGCTTGGCAATCTTACCGCGTACATGGGCAGAGAGTCCATGAACGCGTATGCCGCGTTTTTGCAGGGCATGGCGCATGGCGGCGGTATATGGATTTTCCGCGTGATCATGCTGACGCTTATTCTTGTTCACATCTGTACCGCCATTTCCCTGACGTTAGATAACTGGGCAGCGCGTCCTGAGGGGTATCGGAAACAGTGTCGGAAATCAGCTACATGGGCAAGCCTGTCCATGCGATACACCGCATGTATTTTGGCTGTCTTTATTGTTTATCACCTGCTGCATTTGACTGTGGGCTGGAGCCAGGTACACCCAAGTTTTGTACATAGCGACGCTTACGGAAATTTCATTAAGGGTTTTCAAAATTGGCCGGTCAGCGTCTTTTACATCATAGCCATTCTCTGTCTGGGTCTGCATATTTGGCACGGTATCTGGAGTTTCAGTCAGACACTGGGCTGGGCGCACCCGCGTTACAACACCTTGCGGCGGCACGTAGCGACTATTTGGAGCCTCATCATCGTCTGCGTCAATATTTCATACCCAATCGCGGTTTTGTCCGGCATTTTAATCTGATCGGGGAGCTAAGAATGGAACTCAAATCTAATATCCCTGACGGTCCCATTGAAAAGAAGTGGGACGCTCACAAGTTTGATATGCGTTTGCTGAATCCCGCCAATAAGCGTAAATACAAGGTCATTGTTGTAGGAACGGGACTTGCGGGCGCGTCCGCCGCTGCGTCCTTGGCCGAGCTTGGCTATCAGGTCGAGTGTTTCTGTTATCAGGACAGCCCCCGCCGCGCCCACAGTATCGCCGCGCAAGGCGGAATTAATGCCGCTAAAAACTATCGCAATGATGGCGACAGCATATTCCGTCTTTTCTATGACACAGTCAAAAGCGGTGATTTCCGCTCCAGGGAAGCCAATGTATATCGTCTTGCCCAAGTCTCAAATAACATCATTGACCAGTGTGTAGCTCAAGGTGTGCCATTTGCCCGTGAATACGGAGGTTTGCTGGATAACCGCAGTTTCGGCGGCGCGCAGGTCAGCCGGACATTTTACGCGCGCGGGCAAACGGGGCAGCAATTATTGCTAGGCGCTTATCAGGCTCTGATACGTCAAGTCGGCCTTGGCGCTGTAAAAATGTACACGCGCTGCGAGATGCAGGAATTGATTGTTGTCGGCGACGCGGCCAAAGGCGTTGTTATTCGGGACATGGTGACCGGCGAAATATCGGCGCGCATGGCGGACGCTGTTCTGTTAGCCACAGGCGGATACGGAAATGTGATGTACCTTTCCACTTATGCCAAAGGATGTAACGGCACCGCTGTCTGGCGCGCTTATAAAAAAGGCGCGGCATTCGCAAACCCCTGCTTCACGCAGATTCACCCAACCTGTATTCCGGTTACAGGAGAACATCAATCCAAACTCACGTTGATGTCTGAATCACTCCGTAACGATGGACGCATTTGGGTTCCGTTAAGCAAAGAAGATTGCGGGAGACCCCCCGGCGATATTCCGGAAGAATCTCGCGATTATTACCTTGAACGTAAATACCCATCTTACGGCAATCTATCCCCCCGCGACATCAGCAGCCGCGCCGCCAAACAGGTGTGCGATGAGGGCAGAGGCGTTGGCACCACCGGCCTGGGCGTTTATATGGATTTTGCCGAGGCCGTCAACCGCATGGGGTTGAACAAGGTAGACGAAAAATACGGCAACTTGTTTGAAATGTACGAGCGTATAACAGGCGAAAATCCTTACGAAGTTCCAATGCGTATTTTTCCTGCTACTCACTACACAATGGGTGGTCTCTGGGTTGATTACAATTTGATGAGTACAATTCCCGGTCTGTTTGTGCTTGGAGAAGCCAACTTCAGCGACCACGGAGCAAATCGCCTTGGGGCTTCCGCGCTCATGCAGGGTTTGGCCGATGGCTACTTTGTCGCCCCTTATACCGTTGCCAATTACTTGACGGGCATTAAACCCAATTCAACGCCGCCAGTTGACTGCTCTGAAGCCAAAGAAGCGGCGGCTTCGGCACAAGACCGAATTAAACGCTTGATGAACATCAATGGCAGGGAAACTCCAACAGAATTTCATCGCGATCTTGGGAAAATCATGTGGGAATACTGTGGCATGGCTCGAAATGAAACCGGCCTTAAAAAAGCCCTGGAACTTATTCCCGAACTTCGCGGACGTTTCTGGGAAAATCTGCGTATTACGGAAAGCGGGCATGAAGTCAATCAAACTCTTGAGCTGGCCGGACGTGTCGCCGATTTCCTGGAACTTAGCGAATTAATGTGCCTGGACGCGCTGGAGCGCCGCGAAAGCTGCGGCGCCCACTTCCGTGAAGAATGGCAGACCGGCGATGGCGAGGCGCAGCGCGATGATGCTGAATTTTGCCATGTCGCGGCCTGGGAGTACATGGGCGCGGACGCGCGTCCAAAACGCCACATTGAATCACTGAATTTTGAATATCTCAACCTTGCAACACGCAGTTACAAGTGAGGATGAATATATGTCAGAACAATTTCTAAACCTCACTCTGAAAGTCTGGCGGCAAAAGAACGCGCGAGACGAGGGCCGCTTTGAAACATATCAGGCAAAAAAAATCAGCACTGAGATGAGCTTTCTCGAAATGCTTGACGTAATAAATGAAGAACTGCTAAAGGACGGACAGGAGCCTATAGCAATGGATCACGATTGCCGTGAAGGCATTTGCGGCACATGCGGCATAGTAATAAACGGCCGTCCGCACGGCCCAAGAGAGCGCACCACCACTTGTCAGTTGCACATGCGCAGTTTTAATGACGGCGATGTCATCACCATAGAGCCTTTCCGCGCGAAAGCCTTTCCTGCAATCAAAGACCTGATGATTGACCGCAGCGCGATGGACCGTATCATTGCCGCCGGGGGGTTTATTACATCCCCAACGGGAACGCCGCAGGACGCCAATGCGCTGCCGATTCCTAAAACCTGCGCTGATTTAGCCATGGACGCCGCTTCCTGTATCGGATGCGGCGCTTGTGTCGCCGCCTGCCCCAAT
>JAITCJ010000033.1 GCA_031283145.1 Holophagales bacterium
TCGCGTTCAATTGACATTGAACGCTAAAGCGCCAAAGTTTTTGAAAAACAGGGAAACCCTGATTTTTCAAAAACTTGCGGGCGGCGATTGCTCGCCGCCATACCAACTTGCAATCAAACATAATGCCGTTTGATTGCAAGTTGGTATTACTCACTTTGGAACTTACACGCCTGAACTCGGCAGGTATAGCCAATCAACTTTTAAGCTATCCTGTTAATTCAAGTGGGAGGCACAAAGTGCCAAGGCTGCGCTTTCGTTACGCGAACCGCCGACAGGAATGGAGGCAAATCGTCGTTGGCACTGGCGCTGCGAGGCAGCGACAGTGACTTTACGGCGATTGACTCCATTAAAAGCGGAACTGCAGGCGCAGACGAAAACCACAGGGCAGCGTACCGTTTTAAAGTTGTTTCACTATACTTGGCGTCTCCGCAAAGCAATGGCAACGAATAATGGCATACAGGCATATTTAGAACTGCTCGGAGGGAAAGCCGATGGCCGTTAAGAAAAGCGAACTCTATTCAAGCCTTTGGGCGAGCTGCGACAGCTTGCGCGGAGGCATGGACAGTTCGCAATATAAAGATTATATTCTGACGCTCTTGTTCGTAAAGTACGTTTCGGACAAATACCAGGGCGTCGCCTACGGCGACATAGACGTGCCGGAGGGCGGCGGCTTCGGCGATATGCTTGCGCTTATTGGCAGCAAGAACATCGGCGAGGGAATGGATAAAATTATCGCCCGCCTTGCCCAAGCCAACAACCTCAGGGGTGTGATAGACAACGCGCATTTCAACGACGAGGACAAGCTCGGCAAGGGCAAGGAAATGGTTGATAAGCTGAGCGAATTGCTCGGCATCTTCCGCGACCAAATGCCGGATTTCTCGAAAAACCGCGCCGACGACGACGACATTATCGGCGATGCTTATGAGTATCTCATGCGGAATTTTGCTACAGAGAGCGGCAAGAGCAAAGGGCAGTTCTACACCCCCGCCGAGGTTTCGCGCATCCTTGCCAAAGTCGTGGGTATTGAACACGCTCATAGCGGCGATGTGACCTTGTACGACCCTGCCTGCGGTTCCGGCTCGCTTATAATCCGCGCCGCGGAAGCCGCGCCTGTGGATGTCGCCATTTACGGTCAAGAAAAGGAAATCACGACCGCCGGCCTCGCCCGTATGAACCTTGTTTTGCATAATCTGGCTACGGCAGAGATCAAGGGCGGCTACAGCACATTCTCCGACCCGCAGTATAAGAATAAAGACGATGACGGCGTACTGCGGCTATTCGATTTCGCCGTGGTCAATCCCCCATTCTCGGATAAAAACTGGACGCATGGCTTGAAAGAATACGGACGTTTCGACGGTTACGGCGACAGGCCGCCCCAGAAGAACGGGGATTTCGCTTGGTTGCTCCACATAATCAAGTCGCTGAAACGAAACGGCAAGGCGGCGGTCATACTGCCCCTCGGCGGTTTGTTTCGCGGCAACGCCGAGGCGGCCATACGCCGGTCTCTCATAGACCGGGGGCTTATCAAGGGCATCATAGGTTTGCCCGCCAACCTTTTTTATGGCACGGGCATCCCCGCTTGCATTATCGTCATTGACAAGGAAAACGCCGACGAGCGGGACGGCGTCTTTATGATTGACGCGAGCCGGGACTTCATCAAGGACGGCAACAAGAATCGTTTGCGCGAACGCGATGTCTACAAGATTACGACGGTATTCAATCAACGGCTGGAACTGCCTAAATACTCCCGCTTTGCGCCAAACAGCGAGATAAAGGATAAAAACGCGTATAATCTCAACATTCCGCGCTATATCAACAGCAGCGCGGTCGAAGACTTGCAGAGCATTGAAGGGCACCTGAACGGCGGGATACCGATCATAGACGTGGAGAGCCTGCAAGCCTATTGGGAGACGTTTCCAAATCTAAGAGATCAGTTGTTCACGCCTTATCGCGCCGGTTTTGAATCCCTGAAAATCGGTATGGACAAGGTGCGTGACACCATCTTTGACGACGCGGAATTTTCCTCGTACGCCGACACCGTTGAAACAGCATTTAGAAAGTGGAAAACTGGCGTGGACGGCAAACTCCGCGCCATTGACAGTAAGACGAAGCCAAAACTGATAATTGCCGAAATCGCCGAGGAAATTCTCACCTGTTTCGAGCTTGTCGCCCTCGTGGACAAATACGACGTCTTTGAGGCGCTGATGTCCTATTGGAACGAAACGATGGCTGATGACGTGTATATGCTGGCGCAAGACGGATGGGGCGCAATCCGTGACATAGAAGTGTTTAAAAAAACAACCGAGAACAAGAAAACAGGCGCGAAAACAGAAAAGGAGACGGGCTGGAACGGCAGGCTCGCGCCGAAAGCCCTTGTAACAGAGATGTTCTTTGACGCCGAGCAGAAAGCCGTTGACGATAAGGAAACCGTCATCGCGGCGGCGCAGGCTGAACTTGATGAAATGATTGAGAACGCCGACGAGGATTCCGCGATTAACGATGTACTGAAAGGCAACGGCGGCTTGGACAAGCCGGGGCTGAAAAAAGCGTTGAAAGATAAATGCTTGAGCGCGGACGACAGGGATGTTTTGCAAAAGTTGCAGGATTTGGTCACGCGGGCTGACGACGGCGCAAAGACGTTAAAAGACCTCCGCGCCGCCCTCGACAAAAAAGCCCGCGAACAATACTCCAAACTGACCGATGACGAGTGCCTGGAGCTTCTGCTTGAACGCAAATGGTATCGCACGATTCTAAACGACATATACTCACTTTATTCTGCGGTGAGCCATCGCATCGCCGACCGGGTGAACGAACTCGGCGCGCGTTATGAACTTACCCTGCCGGAACTAGAGTCTGAGGTTTCGCGGCTCGAAGGCAAGGTCAAATCCCATTTGGAAAGGATGGGGGTTGCATGGTGACAAGTTGGAATGAAAAAAAGCTTGGTGATATTTCTGAAATCCGTATGTGCAAAAGAATATTCGCCAACCAGACAACGCCTACAGGTGAGATACCATTCTTTAAGATTGGCACGTTCGGAAAAGAACCTGATGCCTATATTTCTCGTTCACTTTACGATGAGTACAGGAGCAAGTACTCATTTCCTTGCAAAAGGGATATTTTGCTTTCCGCTGCGGGAACACTTGGACGTACTGTTGTTTATGACGGCAAGCCTGCATACTTTCAAGATTCAAATATTGTTTGGCTTGAAATAGACCAGAGCCAAATATGTAACGAATATCTGAACCATTGCTATCAGGTTATGAAGTGGGCTTCGCCAGAGGGAAGTACTATTTCAAGACTTTATAACGGCATTATTCGTGACACAGATATAAAGCTCCCGCCCCTCTCAGAACAACGCCGCATAGCCGAAGTCCTCTCGGACACGGACGCGCTCATTGCCGCTATGGAGAAGCTCATAGCCAAGAAACGTGCCATCAAGCAGGGCGCGATGCAGGGACTGCTCACGGGCAGGCTGAGGCTACCGGGGTTTGAGGGGGAGTGGGTAGAGACCACGCTTGGGTCTATCGGGGACTTCTCCAAAGGTCGAGGAATAAGCAAAGACGAGGCTCATAGTGGCAAGATTCCCTGTGTGCGGTATGGTGAGATATATACACATCACAACGATTACGTTAAGGAATTCAATTCGTATATTTCTGAGGAAGTTGCTGAGAGTTCCAGGTATTTACGAATAGGTGAACTACTTTTTGCTGGCTCGGGCGAAACAAAAGAGGAAATTGGCAAATGTGTAGCTTTTACAAATCAATGTGAAGCCTATGCAGGTGGAGATATTATAATTCTAACACTGAGAATAGAAGCTGATAGCTTGTTTTTAGGTTTTTATTTAAACTCAAGACCTATTGCGGAGCAGAAAGCAAGTCGAGGTCAAGGCGATGCGATTGTTCATATTTCAGCAGCATCGTTGGCTGAAATTGAAATCCAACTACCCGCATTTTCAGAGCAAACCGCCATCGCCGAAATCCTCTCCGACATGGACGCTGAAATTGACGCGCTGGCGGCGAAGCTGAGCAAACTGCGGAACATCAAGCAAGGGATGCTGTCCGAACTGCTGACGGGCAGGATAAGGCTTGTGGAAGAGAAAATGCCATTGCTGAGGGTAGCGGAAGAACAGGCTGAATACCATGCCGCAAGGAGGGAACTGACCGATGCCGAAGATTAACGAAACCGAGCGCAAGACGCAAGACCGCGCGCTTGCTATATTTTGTCCCAAATCATTAAACAACGTATCGCGACCAACCTCATATTTATATGTCGCGGAAGAATCTATACCATATCGCGCGCAACACATAACAGCTACGCTGGACTATGCCTATTACGGCGACTTGCGCGGGCAAATCAACACAAACGTAATGACAGATAAGCTGACCGCCTGGCTCACTTCGCCCAAGGGCGGCAGCCACAGCCAAGCCATCGCGGATAAAGCCGTGTTTGAACTCGTACAGGCGGCGGGCAACTTGCAGCAGGGGCTGTACAAAGCGAATCAGGACGTCTATTCAATGCTGAAATATGGCGCGAAAGTCCACGAGAACCCCGGAGAACCCGACAAGACAGTATATTTCATAGATTGGGAACATTCCCACAATAACGAGTTTGCCGTCGCCGAGGAAGTAACGATTAAGTCCGGCAACGAACGCCGCCCTGATATTGTCATCTATATCAACGGCATTGCTGTCGCGGTAATTGAACTGAAAAAATCCACCGTGTCCGTGTCGCGGGGCATACGGCAAAACCTGTCGAATCAGCGTGAGGATTTCAACAAACCGTTCTTTACAACCATACAATTTATCATGGCGGGCAACACCAGCGAGGGGCTTCGCTATGCCACCATTGAAACGCCGGAGAAATACTACCTTGAGTGGAAAAATGATGCCGTCAACACCAAGGCGCAGCCTTTGGATGAAGTCTCCCTCGACATCCTGGAAAGATGCGAGAGCCTGCCCGACAAGCTCGACTGGCAACTGTTCAGCATGTTCCAGAAGCGGCGGTTCCTCGACCTCCTCCATAATTTCATTGTTTTTGACGGCGGAATCAAGAAAATGTGCCGACATAATCAATATTTCGGCGTAAAAAAAGCTCAGATAAAGCTCGGCGGGAATCAGGGCGGCATCATCTGGCACACTCAGGGCAGCGGCAAGACACTGACTATGGTGTGGCTGTCAAAATGGATACTCGCCAACAACCCGGACGCCCGCGTCCTAATCGTCACCGACCGCGACGAGCTTGACGAGCAGATGGAGAAGGTATATAAAGGCGTGGACGAGCAGGTATACCGCGTGACTTCCTGCGCCGACCTTGTGAAGCGTCTGGGCAATACAGAAAAGCGTCTAATATGTACGCTGATTCATAAATTCGGCGTCCGTACCAATTCGGAACCCAGCGAAGATCAGTCAAAAAAGTCTATTGAACAATTCATCCGCGAACTGCGGGCCGCCCTGCCGCCGAATTTCAAGGCAAAAGGCGATTTCGTCGTCTTTGTAGACGAATGCCATAGGACGCAGAGCGGCCTGCTGCATGAAGCAATGAACGCGATTTTGACAAACGCCATTTTCATAGGCTTTACAGGAACGCCCCTGCTTGTAAAAGACAAGAAAGCTAGCATTGAGGTGTTCTCGCCGGGCTACATTCACACCTATAAATACGATGAAGCCGTTGCCGATGGCGTAGTGCTTGACCTGCGCTATGAAGCCCGCGACATTGAACAGATAATCACGGTGCATGACAAGATTGACCAGTATTTTGAAGCTAAGACCCGAGGGCTTAACGACGCCGCGAAAGCGAAACTCAAATCAAAATGGGGCAATATTCAAAAAGTGTATAGCTCCCGAAAGCGGCTTGAAGTCATAGCGGAGGACGTTATCGCCGATTTCGACATAAAGAGCCGTCTTGCTGATGGAAACGGCAACGCTTTGCTTGTGGCGGACTCCATCTACTCCGCTTGCAAGTATTATAAGATATTCCAGTCTAGCGGATTTAAGCAGTGCGCCAT
The DNA here is from genome assembly GCA_031283145.1 of Holophagales bacterium. Lineage (GTDB taxonomy): Bacteria > Acidobacteriota > Holophagae > Holophagales > Holophagaceae > WRHW01. Next base: position 6,005 of record JAITCJ010000033.1, read on the forward strand.
TGTCACGTCTTACGAGCCGCGCCCCGGCAATCTTCGCTCTGAAGCCGAAGATGCGGAAGAATCTGAGATATACGAAATTTATACACAGATGCTAAACGGGCAGACCCCGGAAGATTTTGAACAAGAATCAAAGCGCAAATTTATTAAGGAACCGGCGCAGATGAAACTCATCATCGTCGTTAACAAATTACTTACCGGCTTTGACGCGCCGCCATGTACCTACCTTTACATCGACAGGCGGATAAGCGACCACGCCTTGTTTCAAGCAATATGCCGCGTCAATCGGCTGGATGGAGAGGAAAAAGACTTTGGATACATCGTGGACTACAAGCAATTGTTCGGTGATTTGGCAAACGCTCTGAACAAATATACGTCCGGCGCGTTTGAGGAGTATGACGCAGAGGATATTGATGGTTTGATAAAAGACCGTCTCGGCGAAGCGCGAAAATATCTTGACTCCGCTCTTGAGGAACTAGAAGACCTTTGCGGCGGCGTTAAGGCTCCGCGAGACGAGATTGACTATATCCACTATTTTTGTGGCGAAGACGGCGTAAGCGGCATAGACGATGAATCCTGCTCCCGCAGCCGCGAAAAGTTGTACAGATTAGTGAATCGGCTTGTCCGCGCTTACGCGGAAATAAAAGGCGAAATGAGCGAGGCTGGGTATACTGCCGCCGAACAAGCGGACATTGACAAAAAAGTTATTTTCTACATCGCGTTAAAGAAAACCATCGGCAATGCCAGCGGCGACTTCATTGATTTGAAGTCTTATGAGCCGGATATGCGCCGCCTCGTCGACACCTATATCAAAGCGAACGACAGCAGGAAAATCGGCGAGTTTGACGATTTCACGCTGCTTGACTTTGTGGAGACGCAAGGTGAGCGGCTTGCCGGAAAAGGCAGGGAAGCTGCTGCCGAAGCCATTGAGAACAACATCAGAAAAAAGGTAGTGGAAAAGAAACTTATCAACCCAAAATACTACGCGAATATGTCAGCTATCCTTGACGAACTCATCAAAGCTCGGCGCGAGGGCGCGATTGCTTATGAAATGCTGTTGAAAAAATATACTGAGATGGTCAAGAACACCGAGAATCCTGAAAATAATCCGCGATACCCTGCAAGCATACGGCACAGCGCGGCGCTCCGCGCATTATTCGATAATTGCGGAGAGGACGAGAAGCTGGCGCTTGCCCTTGATAAAGCAGTTCGAGAAAGCAAGCTGGCTGATTTCCGGCACCACCCTGTCAGAGAGCTCAAGATAAAGCAGGCGCTGCTTTCCGTATTGAAAGACAGGTTCGCGACAGAGAAAGAAGCAAAGGACGAGGTTGAGCGTGTTTACAGCATTGTCGCGGAACAAGGAGAATATTAGACCATGCTGAGTATTTCCGGGATACCGATTGAGGTTTGCAAAAAAAATATCAAGAATATGCACCTTTATGTGAAACCGCCGGATGGCAAGGTGACAATATCCGCCCCGCTTTCTATGAGAGACGACGCGATTGAGCGGTTCGCGCGGACAAGAGTCAGTTGGATAAAAAAGCAATTAACCAAATTCGATGACCAGCCGCGTCAATCTGAGCGGGAATATGTATCCGGCGAAACGCTTTACATCTGGGGCAAGCAGTATTACCTCCAGACCGAGTATGGCGGCAGAAACTCGCTTGTTCTGTCCGGCGACAAAGCGGCGCTGACCGTCCGCAAGGAAAGCTCTGCGGAGCAGCGGGATAATTTCGTCCGCGAATGGTGTCGGGATTTGCTAAAAACAGAGATAGAGCGGCTGATGCCAAAATGGGAAAAAACAACCGGCTTGAAAGCCGCAAGCTGGCAGACGAAATACATGACCACGCGGTGGGGGACGTGCAACAGGGCTACAGGCAAGATATGGCTTAACCTACAGCTTGCGAAAAAAACGCCGGAGTGCCTTGAATACATAATCCTGCATGAACTCGTCCATCTTGTCGAAAAGACGCATAATAAAAGGTTTGTTTCGCTGATGGACAAGTATATGCCGATGTGGAAAGAAGTCAGGGCAACATTGAACGGGCAGGCGCTGGATTATATGGAATAGGACAGTCCGAGGGGATAAAAAATGCTTGGTCTTGGAATAACGCCGCAAGGAAAACAGGAAGGGGTAATGGCTCTTCCCGCAAAAGGACACATATAGCAATTTTCAGCCAGCAAAACTGGTCGTGGAGAATTACCATAAATTCGCTCGTGGTTACTTGAACAGCAGGAGCAAAATGCCGAGATAGAACGGCATATTGGGACCCGATGAAAAGGTTTACTATACAAGCGAAAAATGCTATATTATTCTATGGACAACAGCACTTTTCGCCGCCTCGGTCATGAATTAGTTGATTGGATAGCCGAATATCGTGATCACATAGAATCGTTTCCGGTTATGAGTCAGGTCAAACCCGGTGAAATAAGAGCCATGATGCCTGCGGAGCCGCCTCAGCGCGGCCTGGGGCTTAATGAAATCTGTATGACATTAAACAAGGTCGTAATGCCAGGTATCACGCACTGGAACCATCCGGGCTTTTTCGCCTATTTTCCAGCCAACTCCGATTACAGCTCCGTGTTGGCCGATATTGTGACAGCGGGTTTAGGCGCGCAGGGAATGAGCTGGCAAACCAGTCCGGCCGCGACCGAAGTCGAAGAAGTGGTAATGGACTGGCTGCGTCAGATGTTGAGTCTTTCTGCGTCTTTTTCAGGCGTAATTCAAGACACAGCCAGCACCGCCACATTTTGCGCCCTCCTTTGCGCCAGAGAGCGAGCGACGCGGTTCAGCCAAAATCGCGGCGGATTGCAGGCCGAGCCTTCGCCCCTGGTGGTGTACGCCTCCGACCAGGCCCATAGCTCTATTCCCAAAGCGGCGCTGCTGGCCGGATTTGGGCGCGACCACCTTAGATTGCTGTCAACTGACGACGAACACGCGCTGCGTATGGATCTGCTGGAAGACGCCATTCAAGCAGATATTCATGCCGGAAGACGCCCGTGCGCCTTAGTGGCCGCTATAGGGACTACGGCGACTACAGCCCTTGACCCGCTGGAAGCCATGGCCGAACTGGCGGCTCGATATGACATGTGGCTGCACGTTGACGCCGCTCTGGCCGGAACAGCCATGATATGTCCTGAATACAGGTGGATGTGGAAAGGAATTGAAAGTTCGGACAGCATTGTTTTGAACCCCCACAAGTGGATGGGGACGGGATTTGATTTGACGGCCTACTACGTAAAGGACCCCCAGCACCTGATCCGCGTCATGGGTACAAAACCAAGCTATCTGCGAACAGCCCGCGATGCCGAAGTAAACAATTTCAGGGATTGGGGCATCCCCCTAGGGAGACGTTTCCGCTCTCTGAAACTTTGGTTCTTAATTCAAGAACATGGCATTGAGGGTATTCAGGCGCGCGTCAGGCGGGATGTATCCCTAGCCGCCTGGTTAGCCGCCCAAGTGGACGCCGCCCCAGACTGGCAGCGCCTGGCTCCGGTGCCGCTCCAAACAGTTTGCCTGCGCCATGTTCCTCCGCGTCTGGCCGACGACGAATCCGCGCTCGCGGCCCACAACCAGGCAATTACCGACGCTATCAACGCGTCCGGCCACCACTATCTGACCACATCCATACTCAAAGACCAAAAAATCATCCGCGT
>JAITCJ010000133.1 GCA_031283145.1 Holophagales bacterium
TGCTTTTAGTAAACAAAGCCGAAAAAGATGGTGTTGATAAATCGCCGGAATTTAACGTCAAGCTGGCTCGCCTTACTAAAACATTGATGATGCAGGAAACTATCAGCAAGTTTCCGGAATTGCAAAAGACCCCAGCGCCTACAGAAGAGCAGCTCAAAGCCTATTACGAAGAGAACAAAAATAAGTTCAAGGCTAAAGACACCGCAACCGCCAGACATATCCTTGTCGCTGTACGTAAAAATGAAACAGAAACCGATAAGCTCACTGATGAAGAAGCCAAGGCCAGGATTGCCAAAGCTAAAGCTGAATTGATCGGCGACAAGAGTTGGGAAGAAATTGCCAGGGAATACAGCGATGATACCGGCAGCAAGGAAAATGGCGGACGGTATGAAAACTTCAACCCGACCCAAATGGTTCCGGAATTCGCTGAAGCGGTCCGCACTCAGGAAATCGGAGTGATTGGGAATCCCATAAGAACCCAGTTCGGATACCACATAATCCTTGTAGAAAAGCGAAAAATTGGGCAGATACAGACTTTCGACGAGGCCAAGGGAACCGCGCAAAAGGAGCTGACAGACAAAATGCGGAATGATACTTGGAAGAGTTTTATTGATTCATTAAAAACCGAATTGGAATACAAGGATACAGCTTCCGACAGCGAGCCGGAAGCCGCTCAAATACCCAAAGCCGTACCGAATAAACCAGCCGTGACAAAACCCAGCGGAGGCAAAAAGTGAGATTACCAGTTTTACTGCTATTAACAGCCCCTGCCCTGATAGCTCAAACCACTATTGAGGAAATATTGGTGGTGGTCAATAACCATATCATTACACGCAAAGCCTTTCAGCAGACTGTGGAGCAGCAACACGCGGAGCTGTACCGCCATTTTTCCGGCAGCGAGCTTGATGCCAAGCTGCAGGACGCCCGTGAAAAAATATTGCAGGAAATGATTGATAATTTTGTATTGATTGATGTTGCCTATGAAAAAGACATTCAAAACAGAGCACCTTCAGAAGCTGAATTTCTGGACGACTTAAAAAGGCGCTCAGAAATATCGTCTGATACAGATCTCGAAAGGGCAATCAAGTCGGAGGTGGGTCTTTCGCTGAGCGAATTTGTGCGTCAGCAAAGACAGTCTTATATTATCTGGCAGTTGCTTTCCCAGGAAGTGTACTACAAAGTTCCTGTCGAGGATCAAGAAGCCAGGCTTTACTACAATGAACATCAGGCGGATTATCAAAAGGCCGCCAGGTTCAGAATCAGGGAGATGATCATTCCCAAAGGCGGTGGTCCGGCGGAGCTGGAGTCCTCTAAAGAGACTCTGGCCAAGGTTCAGGATGGTTTGAAGAACGGCGAGACGTTTGAGTCTCTGGCAAAAAATTACTCCGCCAACCCAAGCAGCGCGACAGGCGGAGACCTTGGCTGGATTGACAAAGGGCTATTGCTTAAATCTATTGAAGACGCCGCATTGGTTCTCAATCCCGATGAAGTCAGCGATGTGATTGAAACAGATAAAGATTACATACTTATTCAGTTGATAGCTTCTGAATTGGAGGGCGTAAAACCATTTAATTCTGTCAAGGATGAGATAAAACAGAAATTGGCGGAGCCAAAAGCTGAAAACGCCAAACATCATTATTTGCAAGCACAGCGACTTCGCGCAAATATCCGCTTCATAGTTCCAAAGGAGCAGATCGTCAAAGGATAGGCATGAGACTGGATTTATTTCTTAAAACGACATATCTGGTCAAGCGCAGGGAATTGGCAAAGGAATTATGTGAAGAGGGAATGGTTCGCGTCAACGGCGTACCTCGCAAAGCCAGCGCGGAAATATCGGTAGGGGACGAACTGGATTTTCCGATATACAACCGCTTGTTAAAAGTTAAAGTGCTGGGTATCCCAAAAGGCAGCCTGCCCAAGGGCAACCAGTGGTCTTTTATTGAAATATTGGATGAAAAGCGCTTTCCTATGGACGATAGCTCCGGAGAAGACTTGTTGAGGCGTTCCCCAAGGCCGCCGACATATCATTAAAATATTCAAAAAACCCTCAAAAGCGCTATGAATCCGTTGACTCCCTTGACACCTGGCACATCTGACTGAAGACCAATCCCGACATCCATCCTGATGGCTGTGAACCACCAGAAGCCCGGAATATCGCCGGCCACGCCCATGCCGGTAAAGCCGTAAGTTTTTTGGTCATCCAGACTGTGAGCGCGGGCGTGGTCAATATGGCAGGTCATTCGGAAGTATTGAGAGAGCGGTAAAACGTATCCCAAGCCTATAAATTGAATCCTGTCGGATGTAACGGCATTACCACGAATACCCGAAACCCTCGCGTTTCCACCAAGGTCGAGGGACAGGAAGCGGTCGAATCCGCTGCCGCCGTCCACGCCTATTTCGCTGTGAAACCATGTTTTCGTCTTCAGTCGCAGGTCATAGGACGCCGTCACTCCCCACCGCGTGTATTTGCCGCCGTCGGCTATGGGTCGCACATTGTCTGGCGGCCCAAAGAATCCATCAGGCCGGTTGCCTGCCCCAAAATTTCCGCGCAGTTGAAAACCGTGTCGTATCCAGCTCAATTCGCTGGTGAAGCCCAATGTAAAGCCGGATGGAGGGATTAAATATCCTGGTGTTCGATATTTTTCTTCTTTTGCCTCAGAAAAACGGTTGTAGATCGTAAGACCCTGAATTCTCAGGCGAAAGCCCAAGCCCAGATCGCGCCCGACACTGACCCTGACCTGTCCTGATTGGCGGGCAACCCCATCTTTATCCAGCAGCTTGCCCTCAACCGCAGGACGTTCCGTGAATGCCAGTATCCCGCCGGATGCCTGCAAACCGAGGTCAAAACCACCCGGCAAGTTTGGTACCGAGACAGTCCCCATATTGAAAATACCCGCCAGCAGAGCGTTGTATTGAATGCCTTTCCCAAAGGCGTCATAATCAAACAGCGCCAGCGCTCCTGCCGGAATAACGGGGAATTGCAATGAGGGGTCCACCATGACGGCGCCGCCAAAGGCGCGACCAGAGGTCCGTTGCCTTTGTTCAACAATTCGGACACCGTCCTTGTCTCTGGTCAGATATCGCAGACCATCCTCTGTCTGCCGCAGCATCGCGCTATTTGAATCTCTGGCGCGCTGGCGGTTCTGTGCAAAGTCGTCTTGGTTGATTTTGAAGTTTTGATAGGAAAGTTCCCTTTGAACCTGCGCAATTCCGCCTGAAAGTACCCATCGTTCAAAGGTTTGAATATTCATAACCCGCCAGAAACCGGTCATTGGCTCTCCGTAGATCAGCTTCCGCCTTTCGGATTTAACGATGCCTGGAAGGTTTGACCTCTCGCTCTGTTCTTCTATGATGCGCCCGGTAGCTTCATTCACGAGAATCTGACCGGTGAAGAGAGTTGGATCATCTGATGCAGGCGTAAATTTTATCCATCGCTGTCCATCATCTCCTTTGCCTCCATCGCTGTAGCGGTACCGCTCGGTCAGGCTGAGCGCTATAGGCGGGCTGACGCCTCGTTTGCTTTCTACGATAGGCAGTTGAAGATCGCCCTGAATATTTGCCTTGACGCCGTTCAGCAACACTTTTTCCTGTAAAAACTCTTCCGGCTCACCGGCTTTTTCAAAGGCGCTGAACGTATAGCCGAGGTCGGCTCCCATACCTCTGCCGGATTGGGCGTGTATGTTGATATTCAACCTGGATTCCTGAGTTATCAAAGCGGCTTTTTCCCTTAACTGAGTGGCTCTGACATTTGCCAGAAGCGCATGGATATCGTAATCCGCCACACTTTCCACGATTACTGTCGCGCGTTTCTCTTCCGGCGCTGTGAGCCGCCATGCGTAACCTGTAAATTGCCATCTGAGAGATTTTTGTCCTGAACGGTTCTTTAGTGATAAAAATCCGCGACTGCCTTCTACATCGTCAAATTCGTCTGGAATTGATGAGGCCAAAGCCGCTGTGGGACCTCCTGGAGGCACTACCAACCAGGCTCCTCCGCTGAGCAGCAGGGGGGCTTCAGCGCCGGGGTCGGCAGGACACCAAATAGTCCAAGTCCTTGCTGGCAGTTGTTCTTGTGCCCTTATGAGGACATCCAGCCAGCCCTCCGGCTGGTTTGGCAAATTTTCGGGGACAATGGCCCCACCATCCAGAGCGCCCCAAAAACTCTCATCCCAGTTAGATGGGGCGCTTTCGTCAAAAGCGAGATATACCTTAATTGACGGGTTCTGAGCCTTTAGTGCCTGACTGGCGCCTAATAGCAGCGCTGTGCGTCCATCAGTGTTTGGCAACTTGATTTGTATGGTTGTTTCATCTTTGTATGGCTGTATTTTGGATGCCCAAGCCAAACGAACAGCTTCAATTTCAGCTTCATTTATTCCATCACTGGGAACCAAGGTGCGCGGGTCGGCATCCCTTAAATCTAGTACTCGCGGCAATGGAACTCCGACTTTGAGGAACGGAGCAGGGGGGGCGGCCAGAACTGAAATCCAGCAAACTGAAAGAGCGGGCAAAAAGAAAACCAACATTGTTTGAGTGTATAGTCAATCAACCAGAAAAACAGGTTGCGCTCTGTTTTTCTGGTTGATTGAAAGTGCTTTCCCACAGGCCACTTTACAGAATATCTTATGGATGGTCAGAATATTTTTTATGGAATGACAGAGAAACGAGATGCGATTTACAGTTAAGTACACAACTCCAACCGGCGATATACTCACGCGTGAGCTTGAAGGTACCAGTACTGATGAGATTCGCCGCCGTTTGACCGCCGAGGGGCACTTCCCGATGGAAGTCAAAGCCTCCCGCTCCGCCTTTTCCCGCAGCCGCGCCATCAAGTCCGAACCGCTGATATTGTTCAACCAAGAACTGCTTGCGCTCCTAAAAGCCGGTATTCCACTGCTTCAATCACTTGAGTTGTTGATGGACCATGGGAAAGACGCCATGCTGCGCGCCGCTCTTGGGCGCGCTGTGGCACTAGTACGCGAGGGCATGTCTTTTTCTGACGCTCTAGATCAGGCCGGCGGTTTCCCCGCTGTTTATAAAGCAAATGTGGTGGCTGGCGAGCGCAGCGGGACTATGCCGGATGTAATCAGCAGGTGGCTGTCTTTTCAAAAGTTCGCTCAAAACAGCCGCCGCCGCATAACAGAAGCCCTTTTCTATCCTGCTTTCCTTGTTGTCGTATTAACTCTTTCGCTATTGGTTATGTTCAATTTTGTTTTGCCCAAGTTCAGCGAGGTATTTGAAAGCGGCGGTCAGGAACTGCCTCGTCTCACACAGATGCTTTTGACTTTTGGCAACTTCATGAGCGCCACTATTTACTATCAGGTCGGCGCATTTCTGATTCTTGTCTTTGTCGCCCGCTGGCTCACTAAATCCGAGGCCGGCGCAAAGGTTTTGGAAAAAATACTCCTGTCTGTACCACGCCTCGGCACACTGTACCGCATGTACCACAGCAGTGTATTTACCCGCACCACAAGCGTGTTGCTTTCAGGCGGTCTGCCTGTGCTGCAAGCGCTGGAAGTCATACAGCGCACAAGCAGTTCATATAACATGAAGACAAAGCTGTTCACGGTGATAGAAATGATCCGCGCCGGCAGTTCACTGCACAACGCGCTTGAGCAGTCTAAAATGCTCGATCCTCTCGC
>JAITCJ010000141.1 GCA_031283145.1 Holophagales bacterium
ATCGCGTGATTCACCGGAGCGGCGCCCCGCCATCGAGGCAGCAGCGAAAAATGCAGGTTCCAGACTCCCAGTTTGCAACTATCAAGCACCCATGACGGCAGTATGTGACCATACGACACCACCAGCGCCATATCAATTTTCAACGATTCCCACAACTGCTTTGTGGTATCAGGCTTCCATTTCTCAGGTTGATGGACTTCAAGGCCCAGAATGAGTGCGGCCTGTTTTACCGGCGGAGGCTCAATAACGCGCCCGCGCCCCTGCGGGCGATCAGGATTGCAGAATACAGCTTGAACGCAACAGGATTCCGCCAGGGCACGCAATGATGGCACCGCGGCAACTGGCGTGCCTAAAAACGCGACTCTCGGCTGAACCATAAAATTAATCTCTGCGCTGTTTTTGATATTTTCTCTGGATAATGTCCCGCTTGACCGGGCCAAGATGCTCCACAAAGAGGCGGCCTCTTAGATGGTCTATTTCATGGCAGAAAGCCCTGGCCTGAAGCTCTTCCGCTTCCAGTTCTTCCCACGCGCCGTCCGGTTTTCTGCTTTTTACGCATACTTTCATTGGACGCTTCAGAACTTCACTAACGCCGGGTATGGAAAGACAGCCCTCTTCGCCGATTTGTTCGCCTTCCTCCCTGATAATTTCAGGATTTATCAGTACGATTTTCTGTGCCGGATCAGCGCCGCCGCTAACATCTATCACCGCCAGCCTTATATTGATCCCCACTTGCGGCGCGGCCAATCCGGCGCCTTCATGCGCGGACAGCGTTTCAAACATATCCGCCACTAATTGATCCAGTTCCGGCGTCCAATCCTCAACATCCAGATTCTTATTTTTGAGCCTCGGGTCTCCCCATGTTATTACTTGTCTTACAGCCATTTTTACAATTTTCCTATTTTAAAAATGGCTCAAACCTCGCGCTCGCGGCGGGATTGGAGCCATGCCTGTACGACCTTGAATACAGCGGGCAGTCCTGGTATTACTATCAAGGCTATGACCAGGGACTCAATATGTTTTTGTACCCACGGAATCCCGCCGAACAGCCTCCCCGCCCCCATGAACATTGATACCCAAAGTACGGCCCCGGTTACATTGTAAATGGCGAAGCGCGGGTACGACATACGCCCAATGCCGGCGACAAAGGGGGCAAATGTGCGCACAAAAGGTAAAAAGCGGGCTAGAATAATTGTTTTGCCGCCGTGCCTTTCATAGAACGTCTGCGCGGCCAGCAGGTGTTTTTTATTAAACCATCTGCTGTTCTCTTTGTTAAATACCGCCGGTCCGGCACGGAAGCCCACGGAGTAATTGACGGCATCGCCAAGAATGGCGGCAATGGTCATTATTACACCCAACAGAGGCAGATTTATCGGATTGCCCTCCAGCGCCCCAATAGCTCCCGCCGCGAAGAGCAAACTGTCCCCCGGTAAAAAGGGCATGACCACAAGCCCTGTTTCCACAAAAATAATGACAAACAGCGCCACATAGAGCCATATCCCCATACTCCCCGCCAATTGGTTCAGCGCTTGGGGGTTGGTTAATTTGTTAATAAAATCCCAGGCATCTCTAATCCAATTCAAATTGAAAAATCCTCCAGGTGTTTGCCGCTCATAAAGCCAAGCCCCGCGCACTCTTAAAAGCGGGACGATTTAAGAAAGTATTGTAGCACTTGTACAGTCAACAAAGCTGAAAAACAGAGCGCGGTCTGTTTTTCAAATCTGTTGGATATAAAGCACTTCATTCCCGCTATCAATAATTCCGCGAAATTCAGGCGACAGGGCGTGGTAATCCAGCACGTCAACTCTATAAGGCAGATCGGATTCCGCAAAGGCGTCTTCCAACTGAACACATCTGTTAAGTCCCAATTTTTCTTTGCCGACAAAGGCAAGGTCGAGATCCGAATACTTTTTTGCCGTTCCATCGCGGCGGGAACCAAAAACCAACACTCTGCAATCGGGGGCGTACTCGTTGATAATACTTGTGATTATTTTGAGTTCGTCCACAGAAACACAAATCATATCCTTTGTTCCATTGTTTTCACAAAAGCCTTTAAATCCATGTTAAACGACTTTGCGATTTGATAAATCTCCACTGCCGAATCTTCATTATATACATGGGAAGTTCGATTTCTGGCTCCATTAAATAAAATCCATCGGCCAAAATCAACAACGAGCCTCTTTTCAGCGGAAATTCTAAAGATATCCTTTCTGGTTAAAATATCCGCGTCGCTGCCTATGTCCATCTCTATAAAGCGTTTCATGGTTTTCCAGCACAATTCATAACAGAACTCAAAGTGCTGAATGACAGACGCCCGCGCCGATTCAAGCTCAAAAAATTCAAGTTTTCCCACGGGCTTTGACTCGACTTTAAGCGCGAAAGCAAGCGCGTTGTCAAACGCGGCGGCCGCTTTTTTTAAAGCTGTTATATCAAGCCTGTTTTCCATTCTTCAACCGTTATAGCATTTTTCGTTTTTATTGTTTGCGCAACGGCGGGCAGAACACTCCTGCAAGCAATAGCGGCCATGAACTCCTCTTGCGTATTCATTTGCATTGCGTCCGTTGTCAAAACGGAGGCACGTTTGCCGGTAGCGCAACAAGACTGCCACATCAATTACTTGGCTATTATCCGCCCATCTCCTAGTAAACTGGTGTTTCGACTTCGTCAATCTCATTCCATAGAGACCTCCTGAGTCAACTATATAGCATTTTTCGCTTTTATTGCTTGCGCAACGGTGGGCAGAGCACTCTACAAGCAATAAGCGGCCGTGATTTACAAGTAAATCCCGGCATAGCAGTTCAACTACAAAAGGTTGAACTGCTATATAAAAGCGGTACGCAATCGGCTATATTAAATTGAACGGAAAACAACCAATGGCTCTTGAACCGATCAGCCGAACTTTTTTGCCCCCAGCGCCCTGTGTTTTTGACAAAAACCGTAAAGACCGAGCATTTCTCTCCGGTTACGCAGCGGGGGTGCCGCATGAAAGTTAAATCGGCGTGTCCCTTGTGCCACGGGAAAGGCGTTATTTTTGACCCCGACCTGTGCGCTCCTGCCCGCGTTTGCGGTTGTTCATCAGGCACACGGGGCGAAACAGCCGTACAGGGAATCCCGGTAAGGTACCGCGAGGTTTCCTTAGAAAGCTTTTGGGAGTGGTGGAAAAGGCGCTTCCCTGACGGACAAGTTCTTATAGAGCTGAACGAGGCCAATGCCCAATTAGAGAGCGATGTGATCAGAGAGACTATTCCAACAGAGCTTCAAAATAAAATCGCGGGGATACTCAACAAATGCGCCGCCAAAAGCGATGGCGAAGGAGGCTGGAAGAGTCTCAGGCCCGCGCAGGAACCCAATGGTTTTGGAGCCTTGAAGACATGGATTCTTAAAGATCACAAGACGATTGACCTGTGCTGGATTGACGGCGCTCCTGGCAGCGGGCGCAGCAGCCTTGCCTCCGCCGCCTTGCGGGCCTGGTGCGAGCGACTTGGCAAAGCCGGACTATTTGTATCCGTCAGGACATTAAGTCAGGAACTGAAAGATACCTATTACGACACGCGAAGCTGGCAGAATACTGATTTTCAGAGCGAGAGGGACCGCATGACGCCTCTTCAGACCGCGCCGTGCCTGGTATTAGACGACTTTGACAGGATGGATTCAGACATAAGGGTAGTGCGGGCTTTTGTCCAGTTGCTGGACTACCGCTGGAGCGAGCATCTGCCTACAATCATCACAGCCGCCAAGTGGGCTGAATCTCTGCAAACCGAAAGAGAGACTTACTCCATCATGAAACTGGAGGACACCAGCACGCTAAATCGTTTGTCCCAGGCGCGCCGCGTGGAATTGGTTCCAACCCTCTCGCGCCTGATGAAATCTGTCTGACTGAAAGACGCATGAAACTATTTCTCCGCTATCTGCTTCTTCAACACCTGCGCCGCCCCAAAGGCTTATGGGCGCTTGTGGGCGCTATAACCGTGGTCTTGGGTTTGGGGGCGCTGCGGATTGAGAGGCGGCTGGATTTAATGAGTCTGCTGCCATCCGACCACCCCATTGTCCGAGCAAGCATACAAGCGGGCATTGGCCAGCAGGAATTGCTGTGGATTGTAGCTGAGGGAACGCCGCAGGATTTGGAAAATCGCAGAGCCTGGGCTGACAGAATAATTGAGCGTCTGCTGGACATGAGCGCGATGCCATTGAACGGCATCAGCGCGGAAGGCTCTGTCTCGCCGCCGATGCCTGTCCCGAACGCCAAGGGCGTATCTCTATGGCCGCCATTGCTTGCGGCCGGCAGTTTGCTGGACGGCGACAGTGATGTTGGCCGAATGCTTACAGAGCGATTGTACGCAATGGGGCCGATGCTTCTTGGTAATAACCTAGAGCCGCTGCGGGACCCGGACCAACTCAGAGAGCGTTTTAAAGCGACAGTTAAAGCTCTGGCCTCGCCCGAACCTGTCAAGGCAAAACTAGCTCAACTGGACCCTCTGAGTCTCCGCGACCTGATTCCAATGGACAGCGTAAGCGTCGGCAGCGCCACGCGGGCGTTTAACGCCATTCCTCTTAAAATTCGCGCCGGTTACCTTGAAACCAAGGATTCACGCTATTTGTTGGTTCCGTTGGTTCTTGATTTTCAAAATGGCGAAACTGCGGCCACGGCGCGTATCTTAGCCTGGATTGGCAATGCCTGCGCCGGCGCTCCCCCAAACCGAGCTTCTTTCGACGATGTCAACACGGCTCTTTTCACCACGGCAGACAGGCCGTTTCCGATTAAAGTCACCGGCGCTCACGCGATTGCCTATTGGGAATCGCTTCGCCTGGGAAAGGAAGTAGCCGTTAGTCTGTGCCTAAGTTTTGCGCTTATAGGCGTAGTCTATTGGATTGGATTCCGCACATTCGCGGGATATGGATTTGTGGTTATTCCATTGCTTCTCGGCATGTTTTGGGCCTTGGGTCTGGCGGGTTGGATATTGGGACGCCTGAACCTCATGGCGGCCGCTTTTGGCGCTGTACTTCTCGGCGTGGGGGACGATGTGGGGATTCTCATTTTCAGCCGCTACAGAGATGAACGCGCCGCCGGCATAAATAAATCCGTCGCGCTGCGCGCCGCTCTGCTCTCCACAGGCCCAGGCGTCATCGCCGGCATGTCGGCCACTTCCCTGGTCTTTCTGGCGTGTGTATTCGCACCTTTCCCCGGACTCAGAGATTTAGGGCTGACAGCCGGTCTTGGCATACTCTCTTGCCTGGCCTCGACCTTTTTATTGATGCCACCAATGTTGCTGACTCTTGATAAAGGCAAAGGGTTCTTTGCGCCAAACGCGCGCGGAATCCAATCGCGGATGAGCAGACCATCCCGCCGGAAAGCCCTTTTTACCGTTGGCGTAATATTTCTTGCCTGCCTCGGTATTTCAAGACTCACCTGGGAGGAAGACCTGCGTAAATTCAGGCAGGCCGGCAACCCTGCCCTGAGCCTTCAAGAAGACCTGGGAAAAACATTGGGCGCCGGATTGCAGCCATTGGCCATACAAATTCCATTTGAGGGAGATGAACCATTCCCCGTCAGGTGGAACAAAATAGCGGATATTCTCAATGCCGAAGGACTCCCCCTGCCTCAATGGGCCTCCATGAACAGCGAACTCAGCAAAACCCTGTCCAGTCGAGCCTGGCTGCGCCAAGCTCTGAAACTGGCCGAAAAAGAGGGCTTGGACCCATCGGTGCTAGAACCATTTCTGGCTTCGCTCAGCGCAGGCGTTTCAGACCCTTTGACCGCGCCGCGCTCTTTACTGGGGCTGATTAATACGCCTCAAAAACTGTTCGGAGGTTCCTTATTGACTTTCGCCAAACACGGGGGTGGAATATCTGAACGGTATTCCATGTTCACCCTGCCCATAAGGCTTCCTGAATCCGCTCAAGACAGAGTGGAGGCGGCGCTGGAAGACACAGGCGCGCGCCTGATTGGGACGCGCCCTCTGTTCAGAGCCATAAAATCTGTGGCTAAGAACTCCATACAGAGTGTGATACTTGTGGGAGCGGCTTGTATTATTGGAATCGCCGCGATTTTCGGACGCCGCTGGCTCTTTTTGGCTCTCGCGCTAATACCAATGGCAGCCGGACAAATTGCCGTCTTTGGAACACTGGGCTGGACAGGCGAACCACTGACATTTTTAAGCCTGATAGCCATACCCGTAGCGCTGGGTGTGAGCGTTGACACAGTGTTTAATCTGTTAAACAGAGCCAAGCTTGAAGTCAACGCTCCGGCCAAAGTATCACGCGTCAACGCCGTCTGCGCGGGAACCACACTCGCGGGCTTCGGAGGATTAGCGTTCAGCGCCTACAGGGGACTGCAAGGATTGGGCATAGCGGCCATTGGCGGCACAGCCCTGGCCCTGCTGACAACCCAATGGCTCCTGCCCTGGATTTTAGAAAAATGGCCGCTGAAAAAGTTGTAGCAATTATAGCCAAACAACTTTAAAACCATCCTGTTTATCCAAGTGGGAGGCACGAAGTGCCAAGTCTGCGCCTCCATTAAAAGCGGAACGGCAGCGCAGACGAAAGCCACAGGGCAACGTACCGTTTTAAAGTTGTTTCACTATACTTCACCAAGAAACCGCTCCACCTGCTCCCAATCCCTGGTTAGGGGGAAAGGCGGCAGGGCGGCGCGCGCTTGGGCGGCGTACCGCTTGCCGGAAGGGTCTTCGCTGGGGAGCATCAAGCGCGGGTCTAGGACGCAGACAACGCCTTTATCCGTGCGTGTGCGGATTAAGCGCCCGATGCCCTGTTTGAGCTTCAGTGTCATCTGCGGCACTTGTATGCCTATAAACCCCAGCCCTTGTCTTATCGCGTCGGCTTCTCTGACGCGCGCTTGAATCACAGGGTCATCGGGGGGGGCAAATGGCAGAGCGGCGACAATAACTAGGCATAAAGCGTCTCCGGGCAGATC
This sequence comes from Holophagales bacterium, assembly GCA_031283145.1. Classification (GTDB taxonomy): domain Bacteria; phylum Acidobacteriota; class Holophagae; order Holophagales; family Holophagaceae; genus WRHW01. The sequence goes on from JAITCJ010000141.1 coordinate 6,929, forward strand.
TATGCCCTGCCAGAATGAAGCCAAGCCAAGCAGCGCGGCGTTTGGAGTTTTGCGGAAACGGTTCAACAGTTGGGGTCTGGACAGGCCCTCGCCCTGGACGAAAAAAGTGATGTACGGCAGCGCCGCTTGAAGACGCGTCTTAAAGGCCGCCAGCATTTTGCGGCTGGTAAAGAGCAACAGTGCGCGGCCTCTGGATGCTGAAAGCAGGCGCGTCATAGCATCCAATGAGGATTCAATCCAGGCAATTTCCCCGACTCCATCGCGCCCTGCCTTTCTCTCCGGAATACCAGGAGGAACAAACAACAAGCCCTGAGTCTTGAAATCAAATGGACTATCCACCGCGCGGCCACGCTCGGTTTCTTCTTCACTCAGCCCCAGCCTGAGCTTCAAGCCATTGAAACCGCTGCCATCGCGCAGCGTCGCGGAGGTCATGATCACTGTGTCAAAGCCCCGCCGCAGGTGATGATGAAAAAAAGGTTTTACGTCAACTGGATTGGACTTGAATACAAGCATATGCGGGCCTTCGCGGCTTATAGTTGAAACCCAGCCGTCTAATTGGGCAAAGATCAGTTCCATGCGGCTGAAAGCCAGCGTTATTCGTTCGGCCAGTTTCCGCCACAGGGCATCGTCAGAGATGTCGTCACGGCGGCGGTCGGCCAATCGCCTGACTTCCAAAAACGCCGCCTGACCGGCCTGCACCCAAACTCCCACCGCATCCGCCAGAGGGCCAATCTCTATCCTTTCGTCGTCAAGCCCGATAGTGGCGGATTCCATTGGAACCAGCGACAACAAATTCCGCCACGACTCTTCCCAGGGGAGCAGATGCCCCAGAAGCATTGCCCCATCGGTTTCATTGGCGGCCATTCCCTCTATATCGCGGAAGAGCATTGTCATTGCTCTGCTGGACCATTGTTCGGCGCAGCTATCCGTCAACTGATCTTCTATTTCATGGGCTTCGTCCAATATGAGTATCGGAGCGTCGGGCAGGATTTGACCGAAATCAGACAGGCGCAGAATACGATCCGCCAGCAACAGCGCGTGATTTACGATCACCAAATCGGCTTGTATGACTTTCTGGCGCAGTTTTGTCAGGAAACAATCCGCGTATAAGTGACATTGCTTGCCGGCGCATCTTTCGGCCCGCGCGTTCAGGCGATCCCATAGCTCAGATTCGCCCTCCGCGTGCCGCCCCAACTCCTCGCGGTCGCCGTTGATGGTTTCTTCCGCCCACCTGGGGATGGCTAACCAAAGGCCGTGATCCGCCACAGACATTTCCGCCGGAGGGCGCGATTGAGCCTGCTCCCATGCCGCTAAACAGAGATAGTTAGATCTGCCTTTTGCCAGAACAGCTTTTATCTCCAGACCGAGTATCCCGCCGGCCCTGGGGAGATCGTCGTCCATCAACTGGCGCTGGAGCTGTTTTGTGCGCGTAGCCACAATGACGGGGGTCTTTCGGGATGCTATGGATGGTATCA
>JAITCJ010000152.1 GCA_031283145.1 Holophagales bacterium
AAGAAGCTATTGTAGAAAAACAAGCTCTGTTACGGCAGCTTGAAACTTTAACCCAGGAAATCGCGGCAAAGAATTTGCAGGCTGTGGCGTTTCTCAAATCAAAGGAAGATCTGCTGCAACACTTGCTGAATGTCGAAGAAAGCAAACATCGCCTTGAGCTGGAATTTGAAACGCGAGTTGAAAGCGAACGCAAACTGTTCATGTCCCGCCTGGATGATCATCAAGATTCAGCCCCCGCGCTTCGTAAACGGATTAGTGAACTGGAAGATGTTTGCGCCGCGAAGAATAAAGAACTTGAATCCGCCCACAGCGCTCACAGTGAAGAAATTCGGCGTTTAACAACAGATTTTGAAAGCCAAAGGCAACACATGACTTTTTTGAGCAATACGCGGCAAAAAGCAATTCTTACGGCATTGAGCGCCTTGGATGAAGCAAGGGGAGCGCTGGCAAAATTACCGGTTGGCAGCCTTGCTGCGGAGGATGGTTCATAATGGTGGCTGGCCGCCTGTTTTTTATTGTTTTACTGCTGATTTTAGGGGCTTTTTTGGTTTTGGCCGAATTCGCGATTGTGCGCGTCAGGCCAACGCAGCTTGAATCACTGTTGGAAAAGGATTCAAGGGCGCATCAAGCCTTAGAAGTTCAGCGCCATTTGCAGACCCACCTCTCTTCTATTCTGGTGGGGGTCAGCCTTTGCGCGGTTGGTTTTGGCGCGTTGGGTGAAGATTTATTGTCCAAGTGTTTAAGTAATTGGCTGGGTTTTATGCCTGGTTCAGGTTTTATTCCATGGTCTGGTATTTCTGTGGGGTTGGCTTCTTTCATCGCCCTTATAATCATGACCACCATTAATGTCGTGCTTGCCGAATTAGTCCCGCGCAGTTTTGCCATTCGCAATTCAACGCTATGGGCGTTGAGGACAGCCAAGCCGCTGTTGATATGGTCTGGCTTTTCCCGTCCCCTTACTATTACTCTTTCAACTCTCAGTCGTTGGGTTGAGCGCCTATTAGGATTGCCTGAAGGAAGCGAGTATCCTGAAGACCTTTTGCCCTCTGAAGATGAATTTAAGCGATTGCTTGCCCACAGTCAGGCAAGCGGTGAACTGGAGCTTAACAAAGCTGAATTGATTGAGAACGTATTCAGTTTTTCAAAGCGCACAATCATGGAGATCACAATTCCCAGAGGCAGCGTCGTCACCATGGATATTCGTAAAAGTTTAAAAGAGAACCTGGCTTTAATGCGTACTGTCGAGCATTCACGCATTCCGCTGATAGACGGCGATCTGGATCATGTAGTTGGCGTTATTCACCTGAAAGACCTTTTGTGGCGTTTGCGGGATGATGAAGAACCTGATTTGAAATCATTGGCTCGCCCTGCTTTTTTTGTGCCGGAGATGCGCCGGGTGCAAGACCTTTTGCTGGATTTTCAGCGAAAGAAACAGCATATGGCGCTCGTGGTAAATGAGCATGGCGGAGTGGACGGGATAGTGACATTTGAGGACGTGATCGAGGAATTGGTTGGTGAAATCCAGGATGAGTTTGATAACGAAGTGACACAGCTTACACGGATTCAGGCCGGCGCTTGGCTGGCGCAGGGGACAGTGACGTTGGAGCAGTTGGATGATCAATTTGGATTAAAGCTGGAAGCCGACACGGACGCCGTGACACTTGGCGGATATTTTCAGGAGAGATTGGGCAGGGTGCTTCGTGCTGACGATGAAATCACTATTCAGGAATGGCAAGTCCGAGTGCTGGAAATGAGCGGTATGGCGCCCAAAAAATTCCTTTTCAAACCGATTAAAAAAAATCCTGATGACCAATAATATTGATGCGTTTATATTTGCGGCCGGCTTTGGTACCCGAATGGGGGCACTTTCATCCATATTGCCTAAACCGGCTTGGACTCTCAAAGGCAAACCACTATTACAGTGGGCTGCCGACTCGCTGAGACATGCCGGATGCGTAAAAATCGCGTGTAACGCCCACCATCACGTTAATATCATTAAATCCATTGCTGAGGACATTGAAGTAATTGAAGAAAAAGCGTTGCTTGGAACAGGCGAGCCGCTCCGACGCATAGCAAGCCGCATTGCGACTGATGGTCTATTAGTTTGGAACGCGGATGTAATAGCTGATGTACCCTGGACACACCTGCGGCATGAACATGCTGCGAGAATCGCCGGTGTCAGTTGGCTCTTGGTTCCTCACACGGGCGGCGCCTGGACTGAGTTGTACTTGGATTCAAGCGGAAGAATTTTACCTCGCGGGACAACAGGCCCAAAAGGACCTTATCTCTTTACAGGCGCCGCGTGCTGGAGCGCTGAAGCAGCCAGTGCCATCCCGGAAAATTGCTTTGACGTAAGGGATTTTTTGGCTGAATATCCTGACCATCGCGGCGTAGTTGTCGAGCCTTTTCATTGGTTGGAGATTGGCGCTACAAATCAGTTGATTCACGCTGCCGGCAAACTGGCTCCAGAGCATGAAGGCCGCGTTCCCGGATGCTATATTCATCCAACCGCTGTTGAATCATGGAAAATCACTCGATGCGTTTTAGGACCTGGCGCCGAACTTTATCCTGACGTGAAAGACTGTGGCGCGCTGTGGTTTTTTGATGGGAAAAACCAGATTCGTCTGGCGCTAGAATGATACCGATGGACAATCAATTAGATCAAATTGCCGTAGCGTGGAATTTAAAAAAAACAACTCCAATGCTTGGCGATGCTGGCGCGAGACGTTATTTCCGCGCTGTTCAGCCATCGGGCATTACAGCCGTTCTTGTTTTGTATCCTGACAGTCTTTCGGGTGTTGACGACCCTTTTCAAGATTTCATTTCACTTCACAGCTATGTGAATACAATATTGCGTGTACCCGAAATTTATAAATATGACAATTCTCATAGGGCCATGCTGATAGAAGATATTGGCGATTGTTCCCTTGAAGCGCGTATGACCGGCTTCCCCCAGGAAGAGTTGTACTGGGCTGAAAGAGTTGCCGAGGAATTGCTGGATTGGGTTGGGCCGTTGACTATGGCGGCTCCAAAAAAGTCCTTTTTTACGCTTCGCTCTTTTGACAGAGTCAAGTTTGATTTTGAATGGTCTTTTTGTAAGGAACACTTCTTTAATGGCCTCTTACAGAAAAAACCGCCCTTATGGCTGGATCGAATGATGGAGCAGATTCACGACTATTTGATACCAAGGGCAAAATATTTGGCTCACAGGGACTTTCATGTCCGCAATCTCATGGTTTCAGGCCGGAGACCGGTGACAATTGATTTTCAGGATGCCCGTCTGGGGCCGGCCACATACGACTTGGCCTCCATTTTGTTTGACAGTTATTGGGATTGGAGCATGGAAGCCAGGCAGATACTTGTGTCCATGGTTAAATCAGGCCTTGACTCAGACATTGATTTTTGGAGCGAATTAAATTCCGTCGCGTTGCAGCGCAATTTTAAAGCCCTTGGCACATTCGCCTTTCAACTTCGCCAAAACAAAACCAGATACGCGCAAGCTATACCACGTGCGCTCCGCCACATTCACGGCCATTTTGAACGCCTATCGCACGGCGAAGGCGTAATTCAAGCTGAACACTGGCTTAAGCTGGCAAACGAAAGGATACGCGTGGAATGGCCGGGCGTAATGATTTAATTAGCCCACAGCTTGAGAATGTATTCCACGTCTTCCTTGGTGCATGGTCCATTCAAAATAATGGCAAAAACGCGGAGTGACCCGTCTGGCATGTGAATGAATCCGCACATGCTGTCAACGTCATTCCGGTGGCCGGTTTTGCATCTTACGCGGCGCTTGAGGTTGGGGTCTTTTATACTTATCTCGTATGGCTCGCCGCCAATGTATTTGAGGCTGGATACAAATTCCGGCCCTATTTCAAAGTCATGCCAGCCAGCCCTCAGTATTGTTGAAAGCGTCCGTGCGGATAGGCGGTTTAATTTGCTGAGGCCGCTTCCATCGGTAATCTGTATTTCACTTGGGTCTAAATCAAGATTTGTTTTGTAAAAATCTTGTATTCTGCTGACGCCTTTTGCCCAGGAGCCATCGCCAAAATATTTTACCAACGACTCTGTTATGAAATTGTTTGAGTATTTATTTACTGATGCCACTAGGTCTCTGAGCGGTGGAGATTTGTAAGAAGCGATTGGTATTTTTTCGCTGCCGTTGTCAGGCTGCCCCTCAAAAGAGATACCCGATTCCCGAAAAATTTTTGTTATGGTGCTTAACGCGAGTTTTTCAGGATTTCTGGTTATGGAGCCGTTGCTCTCACGGTTGAAGTTGACTGATAGCGGCAATATCGGCGGCGTTGTGTTGCTGCTGGTGTTTTCCCACCCTGTGCCATAGCGTTGGGAATCAAAAGCGCTCTGGTCAAGTCTTAAATTACCTGTTACGCTGGAAACACCGCGAGATTTAAGTTCTTGCGCCAGCATCCAGATATGTTCGTTGGTGAAAAATGGATCGCCGCCGCCCTTTATAACCAAGTCGCCCTTTACCACGCCCTTTTGCAGGTTTCCTAAAACGGTCGTTTCCAGGCGGAAATCAGGCTTTAAGGTCCTCATGATCGCGTAGGAAGAAACAACCTTGGTTGTTGACGCGGGTACTAAGGCCAATTCAGGCTGGAAGCTTTCAATCAGTTTGCCTGTGGATAAATCCCATACGCCTGCGGAAATTTGAATTCCTCTGACTTGCAGATGAGTCGCCCAGCCCGGCTGGTCTGT
>JAITCJ010000009.1 GCA_031283145.1 Holophagales bacterium
GTCGCGGGCATTGCCGCCCCAGGTGCCCTTACGTCCCTTGAGGTGCGTCCGCAGCAGCTCCCAGGTCCCGTCGGATATGTCGTGCCGTCTGTACGCCTCCGCCATTGCGGTCTCCTTTCTCCCCACTCAAGGATACACGACTGGGGCGCGAAAGCAAATCTTTTGACGGCACACTCTAGGGTGTGCCGTCAAAAGATTTTGGTTCACATGATGATGCGCCGGAAATGCACGGCAACCAGGTAGGACGCCGTGTTTTTGGCGTATCGTGTAGCAATCCCACGCCACCGCTTCATTGACTATATAGCAGTTCAATTTTTTGTAGTCGTACCGCTATACATCCATGATACACACATGTGGTTCTAAACCAAGCGAAGCAACATGTTCGCGGCTCACAGCGCCCCAAACTACAAGGCGTCCGGCAAACTGTTTCCAAAAATCCGGCCTCTTGCCTACAGAACATAAAGGAATGTGTAGTAACAGTGATTTTGGGAGATCAAAAATTTCTTCGCTTGTAAGAGCATCAGACTCATCAGTTTCCCATATGAAACCGCATCTTGCTTGAGGGCAGGCTGCCCACAGTTGGAGTATTTCGCTGTGTTCAGCGCTGGAAAAGATTACGCGCCCAAGACAATCCGAAGCCTCCACTGCGGCCAAGGCGTTTTTCCAGCCCGGCTCGCCTTTCAGTTCAATATTGATGAGTTTCGCGGGAAGTTCCAGCACCTCCAGAAGCCTTGGGATTGGCTCGCCATTTTTCAAGCGGGGCAATTCGCTGAATTTAATCCTGCGCAAAAATCCCTGGCCGCTTGTCGCGTGGCTCAATTCATCATCGCTCACCACAACGCAGACCGCATCCCTTGTTGTCTGAACATCTAACTTAAATCCATCCATACCAAGTCTCAGAGCAGATTTAAATGCTCCTATTGAACTCTCAGAATGCTCGCTTGATGAAACGCAATGCCCTAACATGAACGCCATTGGGGAATCTCTTTGTATAAAAACCTAAAATCAAACAATTTTTCAGTGTCTATGCACTTTTGACATTGTATGGCTGGCTTGGTCGCGGCACTTGACGATCATCTCGTCAATATTCACGTAATCGGGCAGTTCCAGACACCATCGGACGCATTCCGCAATGTCCGCTCCGGTGAGCGTGTCCATTCCTTCATAAAGAGATTCCGCGCGGGCCTGATCTTTATAGCGCACCAGCGCGAACTCTGTCTTGGCCATCCCGGGGTCAATAGAAGTAACACGTATGGGTTCGCCGCAAAGTTCCAGTCTGAGCGCGTGGGCAAGAGCTTTCACGCCATGCTTGCTGGCGCTGTAAACCCCGCCGCCCTCATAGGTTTGATGACCGGCGGTACTGCCTACAAAGAAAATATGTCCCCAACCGGCGCTTCTGATATGCGGCAGGGCTGCCCTTATTGTTTTGACAACCCCTTCCACATTTGTTCGCAGCATGGCTTCCATGTCTTCATCAGGAATTTCCCAGATTTTGTGAAGACCGGAAGCCAAGCCGGCATTGGCAATCACAACATGGATTGCGCCAAGATGGGCGACGGCGCTGTCCACAAAGTTCCGCACGCTTGCCGTGTCTCGCGTGTCAACTTCGCCATCAAAAACATTAATCCCAAATTTTTCTGACAGTTCCAGAGCAATATTTTTCAGGCGATCTTTGCGCCTCGCCCCTAATGCTAAGTGACAGCCCTCTGCGGCAAGCAGCCGAGCCGTGGATTCGCCAAATCCGGAGCTGGCGCCGGTAATCAGGACAATGGGTGGTTCAGGTCGCATTTACGCCTCCACTCCTATAGAATAAAAAAAAGCATAAAAAAATTGTGGAAATTTTGTAACTATTCTGTTGAGCTTGGAATATCCCCTTTTCATAAGGGGGCTTTTGATACGATGGGCGTCTTCCTGGGGGCTGATCATCGTCGCATGTTACCAGGATGGAAAAGGGCATTTTATGGCGCAAGGCACAGTTAAGTGGTTCAACGCTGAAAAGGGGTACGGGTTTATAACGCCTGACGATGGCGGGTCAGACCTGTTCGTCCACTTTTCAGCCATCCAGGCTAAGGGGTACAAACGCCTGGACGAAAATCAGCGAGTTTCATTTGATGTGGCGGAAGGACCAAAAGGTCCACAAGCTACCAATGTAGCCAAACTGTAGAACATAACCCAAATCAATCAGCAAGCCGACTTTTTGTCGGCTTGTTTGTTTTTGCGGAACATTTTGGGCTGTGACTTGGGAACTAAATGTCAATACGCACGCACACAATTCAAAGGCCGCTACTATATATTCAGGAGATGATTTTGTTCAGGCGCTTGATTGCAACCAACAGCGATCCCCATGCCAAGTCCAGGGGTTATACGTTATCCGTCTTGCTGATAATGATAGTGGCTCTTGGGGTATTCATGCAAAGAGCACACTTATGGGCTCCAACCCAAATCAATAGGGAAAGAGAGGCTGAACTGATATACAGAGGTGAACATCTTGCCCGAGGCATAGCCATCTACAGACAAAAAACGGGGCGTTATCCCATTTCTCTGACCGAAGTAGCCGCGCTCAGGCCGAGGATCATCAGGCAAGCCTACAAAGACCCAATGAGTGAAAAGGGCGAATGGATGTTTATATATAATGTTCCAACCTCAACTTCCGGTAATAACGAAGGTTTGCCAATAATCGGCTTGCACAGTTCAAGCAACAGAGACAGCATTAAACTCTACCGAAACAAGAGCCTGTATAGTGAATGGGAATTTTCAGCACTTGATCCGCTGATAACCGGGATACGGCAAGACCAGGTACCCCAAGGCGCCGCTCAAATTCCAACTATGTCGCAGCAAGGCGGCCAGGATTCAACCAATCAGTCATCAGGCAATAGCAACAGTCAAAGCGAATCAGGAAATAGATGAGCATGAAATACAATATTTTCCGAAATACCATCGCCATACTTTTACTCTTGACAACCAGCCCCGCCATAACAGACCAGCCGGGCTGGGCGACTCATCTGCAAGTCAGAGGAATTCAAATTTC
>JAITCJ010000036.1 GCA_031283145.1 Holophagales bacterium
AACGAGGACGGCGATTTTAAAATTCAGCAAACTGTGTTGGCAGACACAGTTGACGACCTCCTGAGAAGCGTTCACTATGACCCTGAAACACTGCTGGAAGGCCCCTCAAGAAGACGAAAACTCAGCTCGCAAAGCGACGCTTCTGAAGCGCTGAAAACCCTGCTCGCCGAACAGCGAAAAATGCACACATATCTGGAAATGAATTAATTTCCGCAAGTGTCAAGATGGCCGTGAGAATATAGCCATTCAACTTGAAAGAAATCTATTGATGTTTTAATCTAAAGGGATGGCATACGACAAGAAGTTCAGAGGAAGCGTGTTGAGACATATGGCGAAAGGGCATTCGCAGGAGGCCACGGCCAAGCTATTTGGAGCAGGCACGACGACACTATAGCATTTTTCGCTTTTATGGCTTGCACAACGGTGGGCAGTGTCCACCTACAAGCAATAGCCTGGATTTTACTTGTAAATCCAGGCATAGCAGTTCAACTACAAAGTGTTGAACTGCTATAAACAAGCAATATAGCCAATCAGCTTTTAAACTGTCCTGTTAATTCAAGTGGGGGGTACGAAGTGCCAAGGCTGCGCTTTCGTTACGCGAACCGCCGACAGGCGGTGAGTGGAACGGTAGCGCAGACGAAAGCCACAGGGCAACGCACCGTTTTAAAGTTGTTTCACTATAAACAAATTTATCAGCGAGAGTTCAGACTGATTGCGTCGTTCATGCCTCGGAAAAATTTTTCATAATTTCCGGTTTCAGCCGCAAAGCGCAGCCGCTTTACGTTTTCTACGCATATTTCCGCCGCGTCCGGCTGAGATTCTATTATTTCCATTACCTCCGAAATATAGTCGTCCAGGGGCATGGCGTTTGGGTCATTGGCGCCGTTCATAAGATGTGTGGCCACGTAAGGCGGAATCAGCTCAGTTACCTGAATGTTAGTGTTTTTAAGCTGGCATCGCAAACTTTGGGTGTATGAGTGCAGTGCCGCCTTTGTGGCGCAGTAGGTTGGAGTAATTGCCATTGGCACAAACCCCAGACCGGAAGAAACATTGACGATGGCGCCGTACGGCTGTTTCAAAAGCGAGGGCAGCAAAGCCGCCGTTAATCGCAATGGGCCAAGGAGATTCGTTGCTATGATCGTCTCCATATTGGCCGGGTCGCGCTGATTCAATAAATTTTCGGCCCTCATAATTCCGGAGTTGTTTATTAATACATTCAAGCCTGGAAAGTCATTCAGAACTTTTTGCGCGAATACTTCTATTTCGGAGATATTTTGAATGTCTAATACATAAGAGGCCATGCCTGAGTTGTTTTTTACGGCGTCATCCAAGATGTCTTTGCGCCGGCTCGCGATGATGACCTGATTCCCTAAGGCGTGAAAGGCCTTCGCTAGACCAAATCCAATGCCTGTTCCTCCGCCTGTGATGAGAATTGTATTGCCTTTTGTTCGCACACGAGCCTCCTGCCGCGACTATAGAGTATTATAACCTTTAGACGTCTTGGCATAGACGTTGAGATATTGCTAACTAACAAGCCCAGAGGATTCGATGATAAACATTGCGCTGTTTGGTCCGCCCGGAGCGGGTAAGGGTACTCAGTCAGAGGCTTTGATAAAGGCTTTTAATCTTCACTACATTTCCACAGGTGATTTGCTGCGCAGGGAGCTTTCCGCCGGAAGCAAGCTGGGGCTGGAGGCCAGGAGCATTATTTCATCCGGCGGCCTGGTTCCGGATGAAATAATTGTCCAGATCATTGAAAACACCATTACGGAACACCCCGAAGCCAATGGTTTTCTGTTTGACGGATTTCCGCGGACATACATACAGTGCTATATCCTTGAAGGACTGATGAACAAGCTGAATACTTCGCTGAGCTGCTTAATCAGCCTTGAAGTTGACGAGAAAGAATCAATAGCTCGTTTAATAAAGCGGGGTCTCACCTCCGGCCGCACCGATGACAACGAAACAGTAATTCGCAACCGTCTGAGCGAGTATCATGAAAAAACTCTGCCGGTGTTGCGGTTTTACAAAGACAAAGGCATTTATAGAGCCGTTAATGGCGGCAACTCGGTTGAGAAAGTGCGCGAGGACATAAGAACCGTTGTAAAAGAAGAGCTTCGCAAACACCCCGTGAATATCGTGATATTTGGTTACCCTGGTTCAGGACGCGGTTCCCAGGGCAAAGCTCTGGCAAAGCATTTTGAGTTGGAATACATTGCGACCGGTCCAATGCTGGATGCCGAGATTGCGCGCCATACACCGCTTGGAAATAAGATTCTGGCATTGTATGAAAGCGGCGCGCTTGTTCCGGACGAAATAGTAGTGCCTTTGATAGAGCAGAAACTGGAACAATCAAAGGATATTCATGGTTTTATTTTTAAAGGATTTCCCAGGACGCTTGTTCAGTCATACATACTTGACGGGCTGCTGCGCAAGCGTGGAACCAATATCACCAGAATTATTGACCTTGAGGTGTCCATGCTGGAACTGATCACGAGATTGGATGCCCGCAGCAAAACCGACGACTGTATGCCATACGACTCTACAACGGCGAAGATTGTTCACAGGCTGCAGGAACATGAAACTAAAACCGTACCCGTTATTGAGAAATACGCCCAGATACATGGAGTAACAAAGGTTGACGGCTCAGGTACCTTTGAAGAAGTATTTGCCAGACTTTCGAGTATTTTGGAGAAATCAGTGTGGGTTTCTTAGGCTATGCAGTGTTCGCTAGTACTTTGCCAATTCCCACAATTCCTGCACTACTCTTGAAGCGCCGGAACCATCAACCAGAGCCATGCCTATAGAAGATTGCTCTTGGCGCGACTCTTGTTCCAGAGGACCAAGCCAATTTGCAAGAGTTTCCTGAACGGCGGCCGGGTCCGCTTCCAGCCCAAGCCCCAGATTAACGCAGGCGCCTTCTTGCGCGATATTGTTAATAATTTTGTGGTGACGCTCATTTCGTCCCCAGGCGATAATTGGGATTCCCAAACACAAGCACTCCGCTAAAGTAACGCCGCCGGTACACCAAATCGCGTCAAACTCCGGCAACTGCACCGTTAAATTTTTTATGCCGGACAATACAGTAATTCTGGGGGATTCCAGGTAGTTGACTCCGCCGGGGGATAAGAGTGTGCAACTGCCATCCCAGCCATTTTCGTCAATTACTTTTGTCATAATATCGTAGGCTCTCGGAGCGAGTCTGTGACCATCTGTACCGCCAAAAGCAACGAGAAGTTTTTTTACACTCATAGGCTGACTTGGTTTGCGGCCTGTGCGCAGTTGCGTGGCCATCGCGGAAATAACGATATAGGCCGATCCTTTAAGCACACGACAGCCATCGCGCTGTTCCTCGTAGGGGCGCAGTTTTTTGCCGTTTTCTGTTCTGATAGGGTTTCTGTTCCACTTAACGCCCTCCAGGTATGGCTGAAATAAAATATCCGCGCTTTCGTGGGCGTCGCCGTCATCTTCCATGAGGGCGACTTTCAGCGGACGCAACTCTTTAACTTGATCCGCGGTAATATTCCATAGATCAACTAATACAACTGCCTTTTCATGTTTAAGGTATCCAGACAAAGGCGAGTCTATTGACTTGCCAAGATAAATTGCTGAACATGGCAAATGTGATTCTGAAAACGGGTCTTTGCCTGAGGCTATCGCTCTGGCGCGCTCGTCTCCGCTTATGGCTATGGTAGCCATACCTCCCATAGCGTACCAGGGATCCGCAAGCGACAAAGCCCTTGACACATGACCCAAGCCTGAGCGGCGATCGGTGTGAACACGAAATATCAAATGGGGTTGCATAAGTTACTCTGCGAG
>JAITCJ010000077.1 GCA_031283145.1 Holophagales bacterium
TATATAAATGTCGCGGGCGGACTGGAAATTGAAGACCCGGCCGCTGATTTCGCCGTTATTGCGGCGCTGGCTTCCAGCGCCACCGGACGCTTGCTCAAGCGCAAGTGCTTGTTCGTTGGAGAAGTCGGTCTGACCGGCGAAGTGCGTCCCGTACCTCAGATCCAGTTACGTTTGCAAGAATCAGAACGCATGGGTTTTGAATGCGCCGTGGTTCCGGCTTTAGGTGCGGAAAAAAAAATGCCTTTAGAATGCCATCTTGAAAAAAGCGTTGAAAGACTGAGAAACAAACCCTGGATGGGAAGCCCTGCGGAAGACATGTATAGCAATTCCATATGAAAAACAGTCCCCGGATGTAATTGCAAAACCCCGTTTTGATCTGCGCCATCCATTTGCCGTCCACTCCAGTGTCGCTATAGTATATTCTTGTAGGATTCAATAAAAGGAGACAGCAATGGCAACCATTGGCGCTTACCCAGGCAAAGAAATATTTCTCAAAATAGCGTCACAGATAAGAACGACTGTGGAAACCGTCTTTTATGGCAACAACGTAAAGCCTGTGACAACTGTCGCTGAAGCGTATCGCCTTGCCGCTGCCGCGCCTGGCACGGTTGTTTTAGATGGTATGCCGGTTTATCAACCTGAAGCGATTGGCTTGCCATCCGACGCAAAAGTGTTATTGATGAACGATGGCGCCGTTTCAGGCCGAGCCGCCGCCGCCCGTCGCATTCTTGGCTGGCCCGGCATAAACAAGGATGATTTGTACAATAGAGTTGTAGAAGCTATATATCAAACACGCAAACGCCCTATGATAACAAGTCAGGCATTGGTCGGCCTGGAAGAAGACTTCATGGTTCGCGCCAGATTGGTAATCCCTGAAGACCACGCGAATATATTATATAGTTGGCTCCTTAATTTCCAATGGTGGAACGAGGTTTACGCTGTCCGTTATATTAAGTCCAAACCTTATCCCGAGGGCGATATCCTGGTTTTCTCTGATCCTGATTGGACACACCCGGAACATCCAATGGGTCTCAGTTTCTTTGATCCGGATCACAATACGCTGGCTCTGCTGGGTATGCGCTATTTCGGCGAGCATAAAAAAGGGACGCTGACCTTAGCCTGGGGCATAGCCGCCCGTCATGGTTACGTGAGCTGCCACGGCGGATTGAAGCGCTATAGCTTGCCAGGCAATAACTCCTATGTGGCCGCCGTTTTTGGTCTTTCCGGATCAGGCAAGAGTACAATCACTCACGCTCGTCACGATGGAAAATATCCCATTACTGTGGTTCACGATGACGCGTTTGTAATAAACATTAAAGACAAGTACAGCATAGCTCTGGAGCCTGCCTATTTTGACAAAACGCAGGACTACCCAATGGATTGTGAGGACAATAAGTTTATCCTCACACTTCAGAACAATGGAGCAACTATTTACCCGGATGGGAAACTCTGCGTAGTCAGCGAGGATCTGCGTAATGGCAATGGCCGCGCGGTTAAAAGCCGCCTCTGGAGTCCAGACAGAGTTGACCGGATTGACGAACCGATTGACGCAATCTTCTGGTTGATGAAAGACGAAACTCTGCCGCCGGTAATTAAATTGGAAGGCTCTAGTCTGGCCTCTGTATTTGGCGCAACACTGGCCACAAAGAGAACATCCGCCGAACGTCTGGCTCCTGGAGTTGATCCCAATGCCCTTGTGCTAGAGCCGTACGCCAATCCATTCCGCACTTATCCGCTGTCTGTGGACTACACGCGATTTAAATCACTGATTGAAGACGGCGTGGCATGTTACGTCCTCAACACAGGCTCTTTTATGGGCACCAAGGTTAAACCTGCTGACACGCTTGGTATTTTGGAACAAATCGTCGAAAAAAAATCCGACTTCAAACCTTGGGGGCCTTTAAAGGGACTGAAGATACTTGACTGGCCTGGATTCAAGGCTGACCTGAGCGAAAGCGAATACCGCCATGAGTTCGCAAAACGCATTAAAGACCGTGCGGTATTTGTTCAGTCCCGCGAAACTGAACTTGGCGGCGCGGATAAGCTCCCGCCGGACGCCCTTCAAGCTCTTAACAACTTATTGGAGATTCTTGCTGGTTGAAATAATAGCCAACAAACCTGAAAAACAGCCTGCGCTCTGTCTTTCAGGTTTATTTAGAGTGCTTTCCTCTTTCCCGGAGGCTGCGATACAGAAAACCTTTAGGCCGCCAAGCATTGTTTGTATTGATTTTAAAGTTAATTGACTACAACTTGAAAAAGGAACTGACCGCAAGAACTTGAGCATTGCAGTACTGTGTATAATGCTATGGAAGCACCTTGAATGGAGTTCACATGGACAGTACTAACAAATATCTCTTCACCTCTGAAAGCGTCACGGAAGGGCATCCTGACAAAATGGCGGATCAGATCTCAGACGCGATTCTGGATACGGCTATTAAAGACGACCCAAGCAGCCGCGTAGCTTGTGAAACTTTCCTCACTACGGGATTAATTCTGGTGGCGGGCGAAATTACCACTAATACGTATATACCAGTGGCTGAAGTAGCCCGCAGTGTGGTGCGTGATATTGGTTATGACCACCATGCAAAGGGATTTGATTGGGCTACTTGTTCGGTACTGGTTGCCATTGACAGACAATCCCCCGATATTGCTATGGGTGTTGATACCGGCGGCGCCGGCGACCAGGGCTTGATGTTCGGATATGCGTGTGATGAAACGCCTGACTTGATGCCGGCTCCAATTCACTTCGCCCATATTCTTACGAGGAAGTTGGCTGAAGTTCGCCGCAGTAATATTCTTCCATGGCTCCGGCCAGATGGCAAAAGCCAGGTGACTGTTGAATACGACAACAATAAAAAAGTAGTCCGCATCAACACTGTAGTTATATCAACCCAACATGATGACAATGTGAAGCACTCAGAAATATACGATGGTATAGTCACTAACGTAATTAAGTCCACTCTGCCCCCGGAATTACTGGATAGCGAAACCATTTTTCATGTAAACCCAACCGGTAAATTCGTAATTGGCGGCCCAATGGCCGATACCGGCCTGACGGGACGCAAAATTATTGTTGACACCTATGGCGGCAGCGGACGCCACGGCGGAGGCGCTTTTTCAGGTAAAGATCCGAGTAAAGTGGATCGCTCCGCCGCGTACATGGGGCGATATATAGCAAAGAACATTGTCGCAGCAGGTCTGGCCAAACGATGTGAAATTCAACTGGCATACGCTATAGGCGTGGCCGAACCCGTTTCAATTTCTATTGACACATTTGGAACCAGCCAGACCAGCCCCGAACAAATTGTACGAGCTGTGCGTGAAGTGTTTAGCTGTACACCTAAAGCAATGATAGAAACCCTGGGGCTGCGCCGCCCAATATACAGACAAACTGCTTCTTACGGACATTTTGGCCGCAGTGAATTCTCCTGGGAAAAAATAGACAAGGTAAATGATCTCAAGGCGGCAATTAAGTAAACTCAGTATTTACCAGCATCTGGATGGCGGCTTTATAGCGGTTCCATATCAAAATTGCGTTCCGTAATTTTGATATGGAAGTTTTTTGGGCAACATACAAGCACTGTTATAGCCAGTCAACTTTAAAATCATTCTGTTTATCCAAGTGTGAGGCACTTCGTTTCAAGGTTGCGCTATAGTGAATTAAGCCGCCGACAGGAATGGAATTTACTTGTAATACCAGTTCTCATTGCCAATGCTACAAATGGTCGTGCGAATGCGGCTGTTTGCGGCATGTTGCGCTACCGCTTTTGCACAACAGCAATGTGATTTGGTATAAATCACGGCCGCTTATTGCTTGTAGGTGAGCTTTGCCCACCGTTAAACAAGCGATAAAGCGAAAATTGATATAAAAGCGGAATGGTAGCGCAGACGAAAGGCACAAGGCAACGTACCGTTTTAAAGTTGTTTCACTATAATCCCTTTTGTTTCAGGTAAACCCCAGAAATATGTTCAAGCGGAACCCGGGTTGGACTGCCATAGAGTTTGCTGTTGGAGGCGCCGATCGGAATCGAACCGATGAATGGCAGATTTGCAGTCTGCGGCCTTA
>JAITCJ010000165.1 GCA_031283145.1 Holophagales bacterium
TTTGAGATTTCAATAACCAAATCGTCAATGACAGCCCTATTTACGTTGTCGAGTATCTCCATAGCTACACCTGTAATTCCATTTATAAATCAAAATGGAATTACTCTAACTCCCTTTTATCCATGCGGCTATTGTCCGGATGACGTTTGCGTCAACGCTCTGCCCCGCGGCGTAATACTCCATACCAGTACTCTTGCCCTCAACCGGCATAAACAGGTGGTTTAGTTTCGGGAAACTCTTGTGTTCAGCTTTAGGGAAGCCTTTTTTCCACAGGTCAAAATCCGTCATGGTCACTTGAATGTCGGCTTCTCCCTGAAGAATCAGCGCGGGGCGTTTACTTGAGTTCAGCGCCGCCACAGGATCATAGCCGCGCAAATCAAGCCAGTAAGAGGCGGGAGTCCCAAACAACAGCTCGCTTGCCGGCACGTCAGCCGTTAAATCTTTGGATTTAACTTTAGCGACTAATTCATTCACTTTCTTCATGTCGTTTTCGGGCAAGCCCTTGGAAGACAACTGCTCTTGGATCAGATCCTCCAATGGCCGCGCGGCGCCGGCTAAGGAAACGAATCCTGCCGCGCCAGGCTCTCTCTCAGCTATACGACCCAGGGCGTAGCCTCCAAGCGAATGGCCGATGACAAATACTTTCCCTGAGTTGATTTCCTGTATTTGGCTTGCCAATTTTACAGCCAAAACAGCGTCATCCACTGTTTCATCATTCAGAGTGAAGTTCTTCTGCTCCGCGCATTTTGTTCCATGAACAAATGTCCGCTTGTCGTAGCGCAAAACCGCAATTCCATTTTCCGCCAATCCCCATGCAATGTCTCTGAAAGTATAGCTGTCCCCTATACGCTCGTCGCGGTCATTTGGACCGCTCCCATGAACCAAAACAGCCGCCATGAAAGGCCCCTTCCCTTCCGGAAGCGTCAGTGTACCAGGCAACTCCCAGGGAGACTTGCCAACCGTTATGGCCCGCTCGGCGACGCCTTTAGGAAGAGAGGCTTCGGCAATCGGCTTTACGTCTCCAACGCGTTTAAGATCAAAGGCGAAAGTATGGCCGCTTTGGGTGAAATCCCCTTTTATGGTATCGCCCTCCACGCGTCCCTTAAATGTGGGGTTCCCTGGTATGCTGTTCGCCATTCTGAAAGATATTTCCGTCAGGTTCAGGACAATATCTTCAAGTTTGCTGTCTTTCAGTCTCTGAGCCGGTATAGAAATATAACCCTGCAAGTCTTTGTCATTTACACGCAGCAGGTTTATTTGTATTGCCAAATCCGCTCCTGGAAGATGAACAGCGCCCTCCCAGTACCCAACCGCCGGAGCCGGCTGAACGGACAGAGCTACTTGAGCGGCAATAACAAGCGCGGAATTAATCAAAAACATGTTCGCCTCCATCTCTGAATCATAACAAACGATACCTGAAGCGGCCTAAAGGTTTTCTGTGGCGCAACCCCTTGGAAAGCTCAACAAACCTGAAAAACACAGGACAGCCTGTTTTTCAGGTTTGTTGGCTATATAGCATTTTTCGCTTTTATTGCTTGCTTGTAGGTGGGCTTTGCCCACCTACAAGCAATAAGCGGCCGTGATTTACAAGTAAATCCCGGCATAGCAGTTCAACTACAAAAAGTTGAACTGCTATATAATTAATTTTCGCGCTTACCAGGAGGCTCCCGTGCGTTTCTTTTTTCCAGCCTTTGTCCTTACTCTGTTTTTATCTGTACCAAGCGTAAGCGCAGGATTCGCTGAGGATGGGTATTTCAGGTTTCCTGCTCATAAGGACGACAGGGTTTTCTTTGTTGCCGAGGGCGATATTTGGAGCGCCTCCATGAACGGGGGGAAAGCACAAAGACTCACGACGCATCCTGGTCAGGAGACCAGGCCGGTGGTCTCTCCTGATGGCAAGTGGCTGGCTTTTTCGGCTTCTTACGAGGGGCAAAGCGATTTATATGTGATGCCTGTGGAAGGCGGCCTGCCAAAGCGTGTTTGCTTTGAGAGCGGTACGCCTGTCGGATGGACGCCAAAGGGTGAAATAATCTACGTCTGCGCTTCAAACAAGGGACCGAGCGGACGGCGGGTACTGGTTCAAGTAAACCCCAACACGCTTGCGCGAACGCCGCTGCCGCTGGCGGACGCCAACGACGCGTGCATGGACGACTCAGGTAAAACACTGTACTTCATACGCATGGGCATCAATATGATGGGCGACAATGCCCGAAACTATCGCGGCGGCGCAATGTCTGAGCTATGGCGCTATGAGGTCGGTACCAAAAATGAGGCGGTCAAGATAAATATATCAGGGCAGGCAAAGCGCCCGATGTGGTGGAAGGACAGTCTCTACTTTATTGGCGACAGCGATGGCTGTGACAACATCTGGAGAATGGCGCCTGATGGGTCCGGCATCATACAAATAACAAAGCACAAAGACTGGGATATCAGATATGCCTGCCTGAGCGAAGGCAAAATCACGTACCAACAGGGCGCTGATATACATGTATTGGACCTGGCTGACAACCAAGATCGAGTCTTGAAATTTGATCTGGTGTCCGACTTTGACCAGATGCGCCAGCGCTCTATAAGAGCAATGGATTACCTCAATGATGTTTCATTCTCTCTGAATGGGGAGCGAATCGTATTGACAGCCAGGGGTAGCGTAGCTGTGGCTGGGCTTCAAAACCTGCGGCGTGTTGATATAGCTGTTCCAGGCGGATCGCGTGTTACGTCCGCCGTACTCGGCAAAGATGGAAAATGGGTCTATGCTTTCAATGACGCAAACGGCGAAAAACAAATCTGGCGTTTCCCGGCCGATGGAAGTCCGGGTGGCGAGGCTCTTACAAAGGATAG
>JAITCJ010000188.1 GCA_031283145.1 Holophagales bacterium
GGGTTTTGCAATCACCTCTTGTGAAAGGAGATATTCACAAATAATTCATTATAAATCAGCGCTCTCAAGTTTATTTAAACCCTCGCGAACCCGTTTCCGCGCTATTATGAATTGGTTCGTCGTTGGACAGAAAGGATGGGTAATTATGAGACATAAGCTGATACATCTGTCTCGCATCGCGGCGCTGTCGCTGGCGGCCATTTGCGCGCCCTGCCTGCGAGCGGAAGAGCGCGGGACGCTCGAATTTAAAGTCAAGCCCCCCTTGGCTTTGAGCGCGGACGAGACGCTGGGCATCAAATGGAAAGAGCCGGCAAGCAGCGTCTTCCGACAAGCCATAAAAGACGAAGATACGCCGATAACAAATGAACCGCCCGGGCCGCCGTTATGGATATACGTATATGGCGGCGGGTGGACTTTATTTAATTATCTTTACAGGGTAAATATTAATGACCTTTATGAAGAAATCCCGCTGGATATTTTCGGCGGTCAGCCGCCATATACCATTACACTTGCAAACTGGATACCGCTTTACGCAGCTACTGGTAGCGTCAACGGATATGTCTGGAGTGTCCCCAATTATTCGCCGCCAGGGCAGCCCAATTTAATTTGCCAAGGAAGTATCGTTAAAGAGCCTAATTCCAATAAGCCCTATGATTTTACGGGCTTTTACTGGGGTGAGGGCAAGGTAACCGTAAGTGACGCGGCCGGCAATTACGCGGAGGCGCCGTTTATAGTACGCATAAGACTTTACTGAAGTGTAAACATTGCCGGTTCGTTTGCTCGCAAGGTGTTTTACAAGCGTCTCTGTTTTCAAAACGCGGAAAGGAGTAAATATGAAAACTACTAAAAAGCGCATGGCGTTCTTATTCGCTTTAGTGATTCCGGCTTTGCTCGCGGGCTGCAAGCCAAGGCCGGCATTGCTGTCTACCGCCGCACGTGACGCTAACAATCCCTTTGTCGGTTTATGGGAGTGGGAGGCGGATGGCCGTAACACAAACAACAAACGCTACTTTTACAAATTCACAGACAAGTATCGGTGGGAATACTATGCTATTCGAGACGGCATGTTCATCGACTACTATAGGCAGGGAACCTATACCTACAGAGGCTCCGTTTTGTATATGATGCGTATGGTCGTTGACGCTTTTTACGGAATGGACACTTTAACCGATCGTGATGGTAGGCTTGAGGGCGGCGCGCTGAAATTCGGCAAAAGTACGTTCCGTCCTGTATCTGCGGATTCACTTGAAATAAATCCGGAAACAGTGGCCAAGTTACAGTAAGTATATTGCTTTTCTAAAGTATAAACATGCCGGTTCGTTTGTTCACAAGATGTTTTACAAGCATCTCTGTTTTCAAAACACAGAAAGGAGTAAATATGACAACGACTGAAAAGCGCATGGCGTTCTTATTCGCTTTAGTGATTCCGGCTTTGCTCGCGGGTTGCAAGCCAAGGCCGGCATTGCTGTCTACCGCCGAAACACGTGAACGTGACGCTAACAATCCCTTTGTCGGGTTATGGGAGTGGGAGGCGAATGGCCGTAACACAAACAACGAACGCTACTTTTACAAATTCACAGACAAGTATCGGTGGGAATACTATGTTGTTATAGACGACGCGTTCATTGACTATAGGCATAGGCCGGTGGGAAATTATACCTACAAAGGCTCAGTTTTGTATATGATGTCCCTTGCTTCGGGGGGATTTATGGGTGTTGTAACTTATCGTAAAGGGAAGCTTGAGGGCGGCGCGCTGAAATTCGGCAAAAGTACGTTCCGTCCTGTATCTGCGGATTCACTTGAAATAAATCAGGGAAGAGAGGCCAAGTTAAATGACTAAGTTCCATTCTTTTTATGTTGATCCCGCCGCCTCTACCTGAATCATGGCCTTTTGAGGTCAGGAATATCCGCCGTGAACAAAATTTCATTGACGGGGCGAAACTGCCTGGATTGATTGGGAGATGGCGCATTGTCAGTACAACAGACCGCCTTGATTTTAACGAAGCAAAGCAATTGTATGGGTTATTCGGGCGCGGCGGTTTGATTCAATCCGGGGACTGCGTTTTGCGTCCTTATCACCGCGGAGGCTGGGTACGCTGCTTTAACAAAAATAAGTACTTGAGGCCTGAGCGATTCAAAATTGAATACGATGTTCACACCGCGCTGTGGGATGCCGGGTTCCCCACAGTAGAACCTGTCGGCTATGCCCATAGGCGGCATTCCTGGGGCGTTGAAGGCGTTTTTATTACCAGGAGGGCTGATTCGCTGCCGTGGCCGAGTGTGTGGGAGAGCGCTGATTCCGAAAACCAAGCCGCGCAAATCGCGTTGCTCATAAAGTCCCTTTCAGCCTGGGGCCTGTGGGCGCCGGACCTGAACGCGACAAATTTTATCGTGACCCCCAATGGCCAAATACTGGCGCTGGATTGGGACAGGGCAGGCTGGACGATAAAACGCGGCCTTTTGAAAAGTTATTGGACACGTTTGGAACGCAGTATGTATAAACTTAATGCGTCGCCAGCATTAATTGATTCATTGCGAAACAACCTTATTGGTGGGTTATGACAGTATCCAAACCTGGTTTAGTAATCCTCACCGGAGCCGGAATCAGCGCCGAATCCGGCATCAGGACATTTCGCTCCAGTAATGGGCTGTGGGAGGAACATCGTATTGAGGATGTGGCTACACCGATGGGTTTCAAGCGCGATCCACACCTGGTTCAGCGTTTTTACAATGAGCGTCGCAAGCAGTTGAGTCAAACACTTCCCAACACCGCGCACCACGCCCTTGTGGAATTGGAACGCGCTTGGCCAGGCTCGTTTCTATTGGTAACACAGAATGTTGACGACCTTCATGACAGAGCCGGTAGTCAGTCCATGCTGCACATGCACGGGGAATTGCTGAAAGTCAGGTGCGTATCCTGCGATACTGTTTCGCGTTGGGAAACTGATGTTTTGCCCGATTCACAGTGTCCGGCCTGCAAAGCGGCAGACAAATTGCGTCCTCACATAGTCTGGTTCGGCGAAACTCCTTTGGACATGGAAATAATATATCGTTCTCTTGAAACGTGTGATTATTTCGCGGCCATAGGTACCAGCGGCCATGTGTATCCGGCCGCCGGATTTGTTCAATGTGTCGGCTCCGATTGTCACACAACAGAGATCAACTTGGAGCCAAGCGTAGTGAACAGCGCGTTTAAAGAGTGCCGCCATGGACCTGCCACAGAAACGGTTCCCGCCTGGGTACGCGAAATGCTTTCGCGGCGCTAACTTTACAACCAATAAACTTGATAGTTATGAGCATACTATAGTTAAACAACTTTAAAACGGTACGTTGCCTTGTGGCTTTCGTATGCGCTTGCCGTTTCGCTCACCGCCTGTCATACCAAATCACATTGCTGTTGTGCAAAAGTTGTAGCACAACATACCGCAAACAGCCGCATTCGCACGACCATTTGTAGCATTGGCAATGGGAACTGGTATCAGAGGCTCGCTTCACTACAGCGCAGCCTTGAAACGAAGTGCCTCCCACTTGGATAAACAGATGATTTTAAAGTTGATTGGCTATGATCTTTCTTAGTGTAAACTGCTCTGATACATGTCAAACGCGCACCCATTCCGTATTTCCATCATTGACTACCTGAATGCCGCTCCGCTCAACTATGGTTTCAAACATGGCTTGGGATTTGAACATTTTTACTTAAAGTTTCAAGTTCCTTCCATTTGTTCGGATCATCTTCGCGGCGGAGAAGTTGATGCCGGTCTAATAAGCTCTATTGAGTATTTACGCATACCCAACCTCAAAATTGTTCCTGGTCTCTGCATTGCCAGCCCCAAGCGCGTCAGGAGCGTAGTCCTGTTGTCCAAGACGCCTCCGGAGTCTATTCAAACCTTGGCGCTGGATACTTCCAGCCGCACTTCGGTAGTGTTGGTTCAAATACTGTTGCGCGAACGCTATGGGACTCAGCCTCAAACGACCGAGATGCCTCCAGATATTGAAGTTATGCTGGCTGAACATGACGCGGCGCTGATGATTGGAGACAGCGCCATGCGAGTAAAGCGCGAAGGCTTAATGGTGCTGGACCTTGCGGAAGAATGGCACGCGTGGACCGGATTACCGTTTGTCTTTGCGCTTTGGGCTATCAGACCGGACGCTCCCGAATTGGATTTACCGGGGGGGATTGCTCCGTTTTTTCATCAAAGTTTTGATTTGGGAAAAAAGAATATCGAAACGATTATTGATGAGGCCTGGCGCACCATTGGATGGACAAAGCAGGAACTGCGGGACTATTTGACCAAAAATTTGAGCCACACACTCGGGGAAATGGAGAGAGAGAGCTTGTCGTTGTTCTATGAAAAGGCCGTCAGAATGGGCTTTGCGCCAGAAAATAACCCATTGCGCTTTTTGTAGCCGCTATTTCAAGTTACAAAACCTATAACCAATTAACTTATAGCTGGCTATACATCAAAAGTTAATTTTTTAAATTTTTCATCATCATTTTCATGCAAAACACATAAAATAGTGTTTATATAGCAGTTCAACTTTTCGTAATTGAACTGCTATGCCATGATTTATTTGCAAATCATGACTGTGTGTTGCTTGTAGGCGGGCTTTGCCCACCGTTGTGCAAGCAATAAAAGCGAAAACTGATATCTGGACTACGCGCTTGGCTTCAAGTGTGCATTGCGTGACGGTTTGGGAGGGCAATCGCAGGTTGCCTTATATTACAGTGGAGTTTCTTAGTGCCGGAAAAATCTGCAAGAATGGCGGAAGATTACCAATGGCTGATGTTTGACTCTATGCCCTTTTGTTGCGCTCTTTGGAACGAAAAGATAAAGAGGCTTGACTGCAATCTTGAAACTGTAAAACTGCTTGGCTATAAAGACAAACAGGAATTTTTAAACAACTCTTTTGACATTTTTACCGAGTATCAGCCTGATGGAAGCCCGTCAGTGGAAAAATGCGTTGAAATGCTCAAAATGACATTGATCAAGGGGCACAGCGTATTTGAGCTGGTAGTTAAAACTTTAAGAGGCGACCTTATCCCCGCTGAAATAACACTTGTCAAAGTCAATTTGAAAAACGAACATGTTGCTGTCGCGGCCTACTTACGGGATTTGCGCGAAATAAAAGCCGCTGGAAACAAAGCCGCGATGGCGTATAAACGTACGCAGACAATATTGGACGCAGCCCTTGTGTGCTGCCATCTCTGGGATAAAGATTTAAAAATTATTGATTGCAACATTGAAGCTCTGAAACTATTTGAACTTTCAAGTAAGGAAGAATACGCGGAACGCTATTTTGAGCTTTCGCCTGAACACCAGCCTGACGGACAACCATCAAAGCTAAAAATTATCGCGATGGTTAAACTTGCTTTCGATACTGGGCGCAGCGTATTTGAGCTGGTAGTTAAAACTTTAAGAAACGACCTTATTCCCGCTGAAATAACGCTTGT
>JAITCJ010000001.1 GCA_031283145.1 Holophagales bacterium
TCTTCGGCGTCAACAATCGCCTTATGTGGCGTGCCTAAGAGCGGCACACCAACGTCAAAGAGCCTGGAGGCCAATTTTAATGGAGTCTGACCGCCAAACTGAGTAAAGACGCCAAGCAGCTTACCCGCGACAGATTCGCGGTCAATGATTGATTTTACTGATTCAAAGATCAGAGGTTCAAAGTACAGGCGGTCCGAAGTGTCAAAATCCGTACTCACGGTTTCAGGATTACAGTTCACCATAATGGCCTCTACGCCGCTGGCGCGGATGGCTTCAACAGCTTGCACGCAGCAGCAGTCAAATTCCACACCCTGACCGATGCGGTTTGGACCGGAGCCAAGGACTATAGCCTTGAGTCTTTCCGTGGGCGGCGCTTCGGATTCATAGTCCCAAGTCTGGTAGAGATAAGGTGTCTCAGCGGCAAATTCACCGGCGCACGTATCCACGCGCTTCACCACAGGTACAATGCCTGCCTCCACGCGCTTCGCCGCTACGCTGGGTTCATGGCTGTTGGTAAAGGAAGCTATCTGGGCGTCAGAGAACCCGGCGCGTTTGGCGCATTCCAGCAATTCCGGCGGGAGGCGATCCAAATCAAAGCCGCGCAGACGTCCCTCCAAGGCCATAATGCAATCCATCTCAGTTAAGAACCACGGACTTATTTGGGTGCGGCGATGCAGTTCTTCCACAGTGTATCCGGCCTTTAGGGCCTGATATATCCAGAAAACCCTTTGTGGCCCAGGGGTTTGCAGATGCTCGGAAAGGCGGTTCATATCCAGCGTACCGTCCATGCTGCCTGAAAGACCTGGATGACCTTCTTCCAGGCTCCTCAAGCCCTTTTGAAGCGCCTCCTGGAAGCTCCTGCCTATGGCCATCACCTCGCCGACGCTCTTCATCTGAGTGCCGAGAGTCTTATCGGCCATCGGGAATTTTTCAAAGGTAAAGCGCGGTATTTTTACAACCACATAGTCAATCACAGGCTCGAAGGCGGCCTTAGTGCGGCGTGTTATGGCGTTTGGCAGTTCCCAAAGTCTGTAGCCCAGAGCCAGCTTGGTTGCCACCCACGCTATCGGGAAACCCGTAGCCTTGGACGCGAGCGCGGAGCTGCGGCTGACTCTGGGGTTCATCTCCACGACAATTAAGCGACCCTGGGCAGGGTGCAGGGCGAACTGGATATTGGATCCGCCAGTTTCCACACCCACACCGCGAATCACTTTAAGCGCCGCGTCGCGCATTTTTTGATACTCAGGATCCGTCAGCGTAAGGGCCGGCGCTATTGTAATGGAGTCGCCCGTGTGTATTCCCATAGGGTCCATATTTTCAATGGAACAAATGACCTCAACGTTGTCATCCAGATCACGGACTACCTCCAGTTCAAATTCTTTCCAGCCCAGAATGGACTCTTCCACCAGAACCTGCTTGATGGGACTTAAATCCAGTCCTCTTTGGACAATAGTTTCAAACTCCTCAATATTGTAGGCGATGCCGCCGCCAGTGCCGCCCAAAGTGAAAGACGGCCTCATAATAGCCGGGAAACCGGTTTGTTTGACAATTTCCCGCGCGTCCTCCATAGAATTGGCAAATCCTCCCTTGCACGTCTCCAGCCCCAGGTCATCCATGAGGGTTTTGAACTTTTCCCTGTCCTCGCCGCGCTCTATGGCTTCAGGCTGAGCGCCGATGAGCGATACGCCGTGTTCTTTCAATAAACCCGAATGATGCGCCTCCATAGCCAGGTTCAGCGCCGTCTGGCCGCCCACGGTAGGCAAAATAGCATCGGGTTTTTCCTGTTCAATGACTTTTTGCAGTATATTAAAAGTCAATGGCTCAATGTACGTAGCGTCTGACCTTGACGGATCCGTCATTATAGAAGCCGGGTTGGAGTTGAGCAGAATAGTGCGGATGTTTTCTTCCCTCAGCGCCTTTAGCGCCTGTGTACCCGAATAGTCGAATTCACACGCCTGCCCGATGACAATAGGTCCAGAGCCAAGGACGAGTACGGAAGATATGTCTGTACGCTTGGGCATATATCACCGCGACATTATTTCAGTAAATTTCACAAACGCGCCTCTGGCGTCGTGCGGCCCAGGGCTGGCCTCGGGGTGGTGCTGGAGGCTGAACACCGGCAGTTTCCTATGCCTCATGCCCTCCACCGTGCCGTCTGACAGGTGGCGGTGCGTCACTTCCACATCATTTGGCAGACTGTTTTCGTCAACGGCAAAACCGTGGTTTTGGGCTGTGATTTCAATTCGTTTGGTATCCAAGTCAATCACAGGTTGATTGGCGCCGCGGTGGCCAAACGGGAGCTTGAAAGTCGAGCCGCCCAGCGCGTGAGCCAGCAGTTGATGTCCCAGGCAAATGCCAAAGATTGGCTTATTGCCTATGAGTTTGGCGACCTCGCGCTGCATAGAGGGCAGAGCCGCCGGATCACCTGGGCCGTTGCTCAAAAAAATGCCATCAAAGCGCGGCGCGAGCAGTTCGTCCGCAGGCGTGTCCCAGGGAAAAATTTCAAGGCGCAGTCCGGCGCGGCTCAGCAGGTTGAGTATTGACGCCTTAACGCCCCCGTCCAATACGGCGACGCGGAACTTTGCGTCAGTCTTTGGGATTTCCCAGCGTTCTCTGCAGCTAACCGCCGCGCAGAGAGCCTGTCCCGCCATATCCGGCAATGTTGACGCTCTTTTGGCGCCCTCCCCAAGGCTGCCATCCGCTTCTGTCCAAATAATCGCTGGCTGCGCTCCCTTGTCGCGTATGCGCAGCGTGAGCGCCCTGGTATCCAAATCGGTCATTATGGGTACTCGGTGTTTTCTCAGCCAGTCAGCAATATTTGTTTCGGCGAACGCGTGATCCGGCGCGGAGGTCAGACGGCGGCAGAGCAGACCTCTTGCCCAAGGGTGATCAGCCTCTTGAAGGTCTCGATGGATCCCGTATATTCCTTGCTCAGGGAAAGTCATCGTGACCAACTGTCCATAAAAACTCGGATCTGTGAGGATCTCCTGGTAGCCGGTCATTGAGGTTGTAAACACAGCCTCGCCGCTGCCGCCAAAACCCAATGGTGAGCGCCCCCTAAAGACGGTTCCGTCCTTTAGAATGAGGTGCGCCCGCATGTGTCCCCCACAGTTAAGTCCGCATGACAGACTTGATGGAGTTTATCTGAGTATCGCGTAAAAATACAGGATTGAAAATTTGGGTAAAACGTGTACAATAACCATTTTTACACTCAGGAAGCCGCGATGTCTGAGTTAAGCGTTAAATCCAAAACACTTATCGATCAAGAAAACCAATTCGGCGCTCACAACTATCACCCCCTGGACGTTGTCTGTTCCAGAGGCGAGGGCGTATTTCTCTATGACGTTGACGGAAACAAGTACATGGATTTTCTGGCGGCCTACAGCGCCGTTAACCAAGGGCATAATCACCCATACATAGCCGAGGCCATGGTTCGGCAAATTCGCAAGCTGACCCTGACCAGCCGCGCTTTCAGAAACGACGCGTTTCCGCCGCTGCTCGAAAAATTATGCAAATTGACGGGTTTTGACAAAGCCCTGATGATGAATTCCGGCGCGGAAGCAGTTGAAACCGCCATCAAGGCAATCCGCAAATGGGCCTACGATGTCAAAGGCGTTGAATACCCGAAAGCGGAAATCATAGTGGCGGACGGCAATTTCCACGGGCGCACCACCACAATCGTTGGCTTCAGCACCGACCCGGACAGCAGCGGCGGGTTCGGTCCATTTACCCCTGGTTTCAAAATAGTTCCCTATGGCGACCTGAGCGCCGCCGAGAGAGCAATCACGCCCAACACAGCCGCGATTTTTATGGAACCCATACAGGGCGAAGGCGGAGTAGTGATACCGCCTGAAGGATTTTTAAGGGGTTTAAGGGATATAGCGGATAAAAACCACTGTCTCCTTGTGTTGGATGAAATTCAATCCGGCCTGGGACGTACGGGCAAGATGTTTGCATTTGAGTACGAGGGTATCCGCCCTGATGGAGTGACCATCGGCAAAGCTCTTTCGGGAGGCTTCTATCCCATAAGCGCTTTCATAGCGTCCAAAGAAGTCATGGACGTATTCACACCCGGAGTACACGGGTCAACGTACGGCGGGAACCCGCTTGCCTGCGCCGTTGCCTCCTCCGCGCTGGACGTTTTAACAGAAGAAAAATTGATCCAGAGATCGGCTGAACTGGGCGTCCATTTGGAACAGCGTCTGCGCGGCATGAAAACAGACAGGGTAGAAGAAATCCGCGCAAAGGGTCTTTGGGCCGGCGTCCAGTTAAAAGTTTCAGCAGGTAAAGCGCGCCCTTACTGCTATCAACTGAAAGACCGCGGAATGCTCTGTAAAGATACGCACGAACAGACCATCAGACTCGCTCCGCCGCTTGTAATAACAAAAGAGCAGATTGACTGGGCCGCGGATCAAATGGAAGCCGTGCTGCAATAGCGCGCAGTCAGGCGCGGATGGGTTTTAATTGGCTTTAACCATTTTCCCCGACCAATTGCCAAAGCCGGCTATCGCTACAAAGCAGATTAGCGGCAACACAAAGGAGAAGCGCACGGCGGACAATAATGGCTCAAACCAAACGGCCTTGTCAATCAGCAACCCTTGCAGCGGCGGCATGAAGCAGCCTCCGCCGATAGCCAAAATTAGCCCCGCCGAGCCAAGTTTGGCGTCGTCGCCCAGATCTTTCAACGCAATGCCATAAATTGTCGGGAACATCAGCGACATGCAGGCCGAGATGGCCACGAGACAATA
>JAITCJ010000083.1 GCA_031283145.1 Holophagales bacterium
TGATGATAGTTACGCCTAAAGGCGAGGCGAAAATGATGTTTTTTAATGATTCTGGCGAATTACTTTACAGCCTTCCCCCAAAAGCGGATAATTCCGGTTCTGAATAGAAACGGAGAGCGTTATAGCAGTTCAACTACGAAAAGTTGAACTGCTATAAAAGCCAACCAACTTGGTATAAAGCAACCTTTGGGAAAATGCTCTCAATTAACCTGAGAAACAGGGCGCAACCTGTTTCTCAGATTAATTAGCTTATAAATGGCGCTACAAGTTCGACCTGCCCGAATGGGGCGCTGAGTTGGAGTCCGTTAATCCTCGGACGGGTTGCTTCCAGGATTTCATGGGCTATGTCCATACCCTCTTTTAGCTGGTCCGGAGCCGATTTGCGGCTTGCCATCCGCTCTAAAACAGCCCGAGGCACATTGACGCCGGGTATTTCGGTTGCCATAAATTGAGCGTTGCGGAGGCTTTTCAGGGGCCAAAGTCCCGCGATGACGGGTATGTCAAAGCCTTGCGCGAAATCAAGGAACCTGAACAGGCTCTCAGCGTCAAACACCGGCTGGGTGACCGCCCATTCAGCGCCGGCCTCAACTTTTCGGCGGAACCTGGCCCATTCCCTCTCACGGTCGGGCGCGTCGGGGTTTGCCCCAACCCCAATGCTGAATTTAGCGGGACTTCCTATTGGGCTTCCTCCAATATCAAGTCCGTGATTCAAACGGCGCAAAATACCAACGAGTCCTATGGAGTCAACATCAAAAACCGCCGTGGCTTTTGGGTATGGCCCCAACTTTGGCGGGTCCCCTGTAATTGCCAGAACATTGCGTATATCAAAGGCGGCGGCACCCATCAGGTCGGCCTGTATTCCCAAGAGGTTGCGGTCTCTGCACGCATAGTGCAGGACTGGTTCAATACCCAGGCGCTGGTGGAGCAACACAGCGGTGGAAAGCGCGGAGAGTCGCGCCATGGCGCGCGGTCCGTCTGGGATGTTAATGCTGTCCGCGCCCAATTCTTTTATCTGGGATGCCTTTTGCAGCATCTGCTCCACATCCAGACCCTTAGGCGGCACCAATTCTACCGAGACGACAAATTCGCCTCTGGAAAGTTTGGCGCTGAGGCGACTTCTCTCCGCAAAAGGCGTTGCGGCGATTGGATTTTCCGTGCGCTCAGTCTTGGGTTCAGCCATGCCGCCCTGGAAAGCGTTTTCCTGGCGTACCGCCATGCGCATGGCCCTTGTGTGGGCAGGACTTGTCCCTGCGCTCCCCCCAATGGCGCGCGCTCCTTTCAGCAACGCCTGGCGCGCAAATTCTCCAAGGTATTCCGGGCTGGCCATGTAGAGCATACGACCATCAACCATCCTGGGCAGACCCGCGCTTGGTTTGAGCAATATCGGCGCGTTGACGGATTCCCTTATTCTTGGCAGCAGTTCCAGCATGGATGCGGGACCTTGCCCGTCAGAGAGGCCGACCATGTCCGCACCGGCGTCGGCCAGTTTTGCCAGGCACCATTCGGGGCGAACCCCAAATGCCCCAAGCCCGTTTTCGTCTGGGCTGATAAGAGCCGCGATGGGCAAGCCGGAAATACTCTTTATGGCTTTCACAGCCAGCAGGGCCTCTTGCAGGTCCTTAAATGACTCAAGCAAAAATAAATCAATGCCGCCTTCCATCAAGGCCTTAGCTTGTCCTCTGAATGCTTCCAGCGCGGAATCCAGGCTGGTGGGACCGTATGGCTCTAACGCCTGCCCCAACGGGCCAATACAGCCTGCCGCAAACACTGGCTCCTGCTGTGCGCGTTCATCAATAGCCTGACGCGCCAACTTGGCGCCTTTCGTGTTTATGTCAAAAAGTTTCTCTGACAACCCAAAATTAGTCAGTTTGCAACTATTTGCCGCCCAGGTGTTGGTCGTGACAACTTGCGCGCCCGCGCCCAAAAATTCGCGGTGTATGGATAAAACCAAGTCTGGGCGCGTGATGTTTGCTTCGTCAAAACTGGAGTTGATAAATATCCCGCGCTCATACAATGCCCCCGGGGCTGAACCGTCGAATAGCAAGGGGATCCCGGCCCGAATGAAATCTGTAAAGGTTTGCGCCATGACTTCTTTCTACCGGAACCCGGTGCGGTTTGCGGAGTGACGCTCAAACAAATAAAGCGCGGCTAAAAAAGAAAAATCATTTAAACCCTGGCATTACCAGCACAGGGCCTCTGAATCTGGCGTTAATACTTCTGTCAATTCCCCAGATGCCGGAAACAATCAGACTTTGGTCCGCCGTAATCAAATCAGGTTCCCAGCTTCTTTCTATTTCAAGAGTGTATGGGTTCCCCTCGCCGGACATCCAGCCCGGATCATCAACGATAAGGTAAATTGCCTTTGCTTCAGAACCCGGATTTGTGTATGTCAGCCGAGGCTGAAACTGCGGCAGCGTTGAACTCAAACCGCCGGGTACGGCCTGACCCCACGCGTCGCAGATGATCAATCGGAACCAGCCCCGATTGGGATGCTCCAGATTGATTGTCACTGATTCCCCGGGCGGAACAACAAAGCCGTAGCCCCTCCACCCCGCCGGCAACTCCGCGTAATCAACTATTTCGTAAGTGTCCGGCGGGATAGCCGTAACCGGAATATAGCCTCTTCGGCTGATAAACATTATGTCGTTGTAAATACTGTTGTACCTGAGATTCCAGTAATTAAAGGTTGGAAAAAATCTTAACCTCGGCAATGGCCTTGGGCGCGCCGGTCTGTCGGGCGGCTGGAGCTGAGGTATCTTTGCGGAAGCCTCTGGACGGACCTCCTGTCTGCCCGACCTGGAATACTCAACCGGCCTTGACTGCCTGTCTGGCACAGAAGATTCCGAAGTTCTCATTATTGGTCTTGGTGCCACGCCCTCAGTCCTGGACGACCTCTGAGGCGGCGGCGTTCTTTGTCCGCCACGGTTACCACGCGATTGTGCTGTTGAAACAACGCCGCTGGCAAACATAGTCAGCAGCACGGCAATTTTTGAAAGCGTTGTTTGAAAGTTCTTGCTCATGACGCGCCTCCTTAACAAAACAAGCTATTCAACTTCTCAAAGTCAAACATCTCTAACTTATAGTATAGTGTTTTGTCCGGCAATTTAGTTCTGTATATCTTACAGTTTTTATGATGCGGCAGGTTTTTTGGAGTGAGCATGTCAAGATTTTTATTGCCTTTTCTGTTATTCAACTACCTGGCTGCCGATGGGCTATCCGATTTTAAGGCCGCTATCGTACGCTACACAGCGAAATCAACTATTAAAGGGACTCTTGAAGTCCAGACATGGAGTAGGCAGGGCAAGGGTAAAGATGCGACTGAAATGAGGGGACAAGCGTCGGCTTGGGTCGAATATGGCCCTCAAGGTTTGCAAATGCGATGGAACCGCCCTTTTTTAAATCAACTGGATCAAGAAGCGCGATTGCGTACGAAAGGCGCCCCACAGAATAACCAAGTCTCCAATGCCCTTTGGCATATGGATTTGCGTAAGACGTATGATTTATTGGACGCTTCAAAAGATCTGTCGCTAATACTCGAAACAGCCACCTTCCAAAGCGAAGGATTAGAACCGTTAAATGGGCGGTCAACTCGTGTTTTGCGCTTTTCTGTTCCGCAATCGGGAGTACCGGAGAGGCTTCGCAGGTGGATCAAAGAATTTAATTCAACCGCGAAAATTTGGATTGACAAGGAAGGCAACCCGCTCTCTTACTGGCAAAGTACTCATATCAAAGCCCGCGCTTTCCTGGTTATTTCTTTTGAACAAACCCAGGAACAAAGCATCACTTATTCCAAAACGGCCGACAACCTGGTATGTCTCAGCGTGGAGGAAAAACAGGAATTCGGAGGCGGGGGGGAATACAACTCAAGCAGAACGATACGCACTTTTAGCCCTCAGT